>NZ_JCAALS010000023.1:0-111227 GCF_059686975.1 Paenibacillus xinjiangensis
CTCACCTGCTCCCTTGTAATGCTTTAATTATACAAAAAAAAAGGTACATCCTCCTCATTTTATGAGTGAATGTACCTTTCTTGCCTCAAGGGGACTTTTTCAGTGGCCTCGCAAATTGCTGTTGCTTTTGTCCGTAATGGATTCGGATACATCGCCAAAGAGCTGGGGCTTCCTGACACCATATACCTGTTTCGCAGCAGTAATGATCAAGGTTTACATAGGCGGACGACCGGTGAACGGGTTCGCTCATTCCTAGAGGATCTGGGACCTACCTTCGTGAAGCTAGGCCAGATAGCCAGTATACGCCCAGACTTAATTCCGTCTGATATTATTGCCGAGTTGGAGCATCTTCAGGATCAGGTTATGCCATTCTCCTATCAGGAAGCTGCCTTGATTATAGAAGAAGAGCTGGGAGCACCTCCCGAGGCATTATTCGCTGAATTTAGCGAGCATCCACTGGCCTCTGCATCGATAGGGCAAGTATATCGCGCTAAGCTTCATGACGGCACAATAGTAGCAGTGAAGGTGCAGCGTCCGTCCATTCAGACGATGATTGATACGGATCTGGAGCTATTGTCTGAGCTTGCAAGAGTAGCGGAAGGCAAGCTGGAGTGGGCACGCAGCTATCGGCTCCGCGATATGATTGAAGAATTGGCCAAGGCGCTTCGTGCCGAGCTTGATTATGGTCTTGAGGCGCGTCATACAGAGAAATTCGCAGGGTTATCGAAGAAGCTTGAAGGCATCCATATTCCAGCTATTTATTGGGATTACTCCACGAGGCGGATGATCACGATGGAATTCATCGAAGGTATTAAGGTGTCCGATCGCGAGAGGCTGGATGAAGCTGGAATGGATCGCAAAGCGATTGCTGAGCGGTATGCTGGGACTATTTTTCATCAGGTGCTAATAGATGGCTTCTTCCATGGAGATCCTCATCCAGGCAATGTGCTGGCACTCGCAGATGGAAGCTTGGCCTTCTTGGATTTCGGAATGGAGGGCAGGCTGTCGGCGGAAATGAAGAAGCATTTTGCATCCTTTGTCATTGCTCTGCGGAATCAGAGTACGAACGGGGTTATTAGAGCGATATCGGGCATGGGCTTCATCCCGGACGAGACCGATAGAAAGCTATTGCGTGCGGATGTAGATGAAATGAGGGAGAAATATTATCAGGTTCCGCTTAGTGAAGTGAGCTTCGGGGATGCCATTCATGATCTATTAGCGCTGGCTTTTCGTCATCAGATCCGAATTCCTTCAGAGCTTACGCTGCTCGGCAAAACCTTCCTGATGATGGAAAGCGTAGTTACCACACTCGATCCTTCCTTCCGTGTATTCGATGTGGCGGAGCCAATCGGACGCAAGTTGATGCTGGAGCGATTCGATCTGAGGCGTATTATTCATCAATGGCGGGAGGATGCTCCTGAGTATGTTGGACTTCTGACGGAGCTGCCGCTGAGCTTGAAAAGCTTGATGAGCGCACTTCGAAAAGGGAAATTCGGATTCGAAATAACCGTACCTGAGCTTGGCGCTTTTCTGAATAAGATGGATCAAATTAGCAATCGGTTATCCCTTAGCATAGTGCTGCTGTCATTCAGCATCATTATGGTAGGCCTAATCATCGGTTCATCGATGGGGCATCAGAGTACGATTTTATGGCGGATTCCGGCTATTGAGATTGGGTTCAGCATCGCTGCGCTTCTGTTTCTATGGATTATATATGCGATCGTTCGATCAGGTCGATACTGAAATTTGGACAAGAGGTTGACAAAAGCTTGAGTTGTAACTATTATAGTTACAGGAAGAGAAACTCAACTAAATGGAGGTTATCATCATGAAAATAGCAGTTATTGGAGCAAGCGGCAAAGCAGGAAGCAATATCGTTAAAGAAGCACTAGATAGAGGTCATGAGGTTACAGCGATCGTAAGAGATGCAGCGAAGGTAGAGGGCAGCGGTGCCGCTGTGCTGGAGAAGGATGTATTCAGCGTTACTGCGGATGACCTTAAGGCGTTCGATGTTGTTGTCAATGCTTTTGGCGCACCATTCGGTTCTGAGCATCTGCATGTAGATGCAGGCAATGTCCTTATTCATGCTCTTACTGGCAGTGACACACGCTTAATCGTCGTTGGTGGAGCGGGCAGCCTCTACGTAGATCCGGAGAAAACAACTCGTGTCATCGATACGCCAGGATTCCCTGACTTCGTTAAGCCGACAGCTTCGAACCAAGGCAAGAACCTGGAGACTCTGCGTGAGTCTAGCAACCTCAAATGGACCTTCGTCAGCCCTTCAGCTGAGTTTGCACTTGGCAAGCGGACAGGCACTTACATTAAAGGTACGGAATTCCTGCTTGTGAACAGCAAAGGCGATAGCTATGTCAGCTACGAGGATTATGCGATTGCTATTGTGGATGAGATCGAGAACCCACAGCATGTTAACGAGCGCTTCACAGTAGCATCGGAGAAAGAGTAAGCTGCGGGACTGCTGCGCACTATGGATGTATAGGGGCTCGCACATTGCTGATGCTGCACAAAAGTCAGGATTAAGGGCTTCCGAGCTCTAGGAGTCCGGATAATGCTGCATAAAAGTCAGGATTAAGGGCTTCCGAGCTCTAGGAATCTGGATAATGCTGCACAAAAGTCAGGATTAAGGGCTATCGAGCTCTAGGAATCCAGATAATGCTGCACATAAGTCAGGAATGCCGTTGTCATTATTTTTATGTATATAAACAAAAGCAGTTCGACCGTTAATTCTGGTCGGACTGCTTTTGTGTGATTTTATAATCTCTTACGCTTATAGAAAGCGATGAATAGGCAAGCTAGTAGTAGAATGACGATTGAAACGCCTGCAGCAATAGCTTCGCTGGTGCTGCCTTGCGGCTGCTGAGTGCCTTGACCATCTGGTCCGCCGAATCCGAATCCGCCGCCACCCATACCGCCAGGCATGCCGCCACCGTCAAATCCACCGCCACCCATACCACCAGGGCCACCTTGCATGCCGCCCTGACCGCCTTGCGCATTGGTGCCAGCATCAGCGCCATCCGTTGGAGGCTGCTGGGCTTGACCGCCTTGCGCATTGGCGCCAGTATCAGTGCCATCCGTTGGAGGCTGCTGAGCCTGACCGCCTTGCGCAATAGCAGCAGCGTCAGTCTGATTACCCATCGCTGGGCGATCGCCGCCACCACCGAAGCCGCCCATGCCGCCCATGCCGCTCATATCGTTGCCGCTGCCGGAACCGTCTCCTGAGGAAGCGATTGTTCCATCAAGCTGCTGCGTATAGTTCTCGACAGTTGAGGCGTTGTACGATACTAACGAAGGAATAGCTGCTTCATATTCCTCATAGGTGTAGAATGACGATGGGTCAGCCTCCACATAAGGAGAGATCAGCTCTTGCAGCTCCTGTACCCGCGCTGCGAATACATCCTCTGACAAGTAGCCATTAAGGGCTTCAGCAATGATAGAATGGTACAGCTCCTTGTACTCATCAACAGCGAGCAGCTTAGCGATGAGTGGACGTTCAGCTAAAGCGCCTTGCGTTGGTTCATCAATGAGCAGGCTTGTTTTGCCTAGACCGCCGAAGGCCATGTTGTAGTCCCAGGGCAGAATAGAGAATACGCCGTCATCCTCATACAAATAATAATTTTGCTTATTGGATCCAAGGTAACTGTCTGTATTAGTCGCCGTTACATTAAGAGCAATGTATCCAAGCGCATCCTCAACATTAATGTATTTCCCGTAATCGGTGCCACTGTTCAGCTCATCCAGCATATCAATCAGAATATCGTCATTGGATTTCTCTGATTTCATTTCAAGTCCAGGATAAGAATCGGTATTGTCGTCTATCCACAGGAGATCGCTTCCTGTACTCATAATGCCTTTGTACAGCGCTCCATAGGAATTATCGAAATTACGCTCTAAGTAAGCTTCGCCTATTTGTTCTACAGCCAGATAAAAGCCGTACAACTCGTCGTTCACATAAACATTGACGAAGGAATACTTAGGGGTAGGCAGTCCCATTGATTCTGCTAACTCGTAGGTTAGAAATTCACGCATATAGCTGGCGTCGCTATAATTGTTGTTCAGATTGATTTTGCTAATGCCGCCGAGTGTCTGATTGACATATTCATCGAATGACAGCTTGAGGCTGTATCGATCCGAATCCTCCATGCTTACGACACTGCGCAGGCTTAGATTGCCTTTGGTCCGAACGCCGATATTGTCGAAGTGCTCTCCGTTGTAATCAACGGAAGCCATCTTGATCTCTTCAGCACTCGCATTATCCATCATGTCCTGAAAGTCTTCCTCGGCAAGCGTAATTTTGACATCGACTACTTTATCTTTGGGGAATACCGTTTCATCTATGAATTGCTCATCTTCCGAGGCAGCCGCCGTAGCCGCTGTGTCTCCATTCCCGGAGGAGGTGGAGTTTCCTGCGCATCCTGTCAGCCCTACGATCAGGACAATGGAGCAAAGGCATAGAAGAATGGCGGATAACTTCGCTTTCATCTTCAACACCATCCGATCGTTAAGATACATAATCTCCGCTGTAGCTGATTAGGACCGCATTTTTAACCCCTGCAATTCCTGATAGTTGATTAACGAACTTGCCTTCCTGGTCCTTCAAGCGTACTTCAAGCGTGATCTCAATATTGCCGGTCGTTACGGTTTTTTGCTTCACATTATAACGCTTCACAATAGCGCCCATTTGGTTGTGTACAGCTTGCTCGCTTGCATCTCCATCGCAGTTCACAACTAGCAGGTACGGCGTTTCAATGGAGCCGCCTTTGACGAAGAAGAACATGATCAGTCCAACGATAACCGAGCCGATGACAGCTAATGTGAAGAAGCCTGCGCCTGTCACGATACCTGCTGCTGCTGCCCAGAAGAGGAAGATCAGATCGGTTGGATCTTTGATCGGTGTTCTGAACCGTACGATGGAGAGTGCGCCGACCATACCGAGTGACAATACAAGGTTGGAATTGATCGCAATGATGACCATCGCTGTTACCATCGTCATACCGATTAGTGAAATGTTGAAGCTTTTGGAATACAGCACGCCGCTGAAGATTCGTTTGTACAGCGTGTAGATGAACAAGCCTACTACAAAAGCGACTGCGAATGTAATTAATATTTTGGAGATCGAGATGTCCGAGCTGAAATTGCCAATTACCGAGTCTTTCAGAATATCTGTGAAATTAGTGGCCGTATCTTCGGCTGCTGTCGTTGTTGGTGTCGTTTCCATCGTCTAAAAATCCTCCCAAGTGTTGAATTTAAGAAATTTACGGCAAATAACATACTTTGAAGCGGATTGCCGGTTCAAGCCTTCGAGCTGCAACGCAGTTTGAATATAGCCAGGGATATACTCATCGTATTTCACCTCAAGGATGATCAGATTGTTATCGATGGCGCGAACCGGTTCCAAATTCGGGTCGAAAATATCAACAGAATGAAGTCCTGTACGAAGCTCCTTGTCGAAGGTAATGCGCACATTGCCGTTGTGGCATACATAAGGCTCGCGAACGTAATCGACAATGACCTTCGGACGGAGCAGGTTGTGATTCATTTCGTTATACAATTCCATCATTAAGGGCTTGTCTGGCACATTAAGCACCTCGTAGTCGCCAGCCATGATTTTATCGTACATATCGCGGGTTAGAGAGAATTTCACCTTGGCAATATAATCTCGGAATTTGATTTTTTTCTCAAAATGAATGACCTTGTCCGAGACATTGTATACCCGAATACGATATTTCGACCGGTCGCGAATACCGCCTAGCTTCTCATGAAGTGCTTTGTTATTAATATCATCGAAGTACAAGCTTCGAATATGGTACTCACCTGTCGGCCCTACATTCTCATCCTGCTTCATCAAGTTTTTCAAGCGCTGCCGAATGGTGAAATATTGATGCTGGTTAATAAAAAACTTAAGCTCATGCCGATATTTCAAATTAGTAGTCATGTTACACCCCATTTCCAATTCAGAATGCTGCATTCGTGTTAATACTGCGTTTACAAATCGTTAACAATCGGTTTACAAATGCTATTGTATCTGTAATTACTGATACTTAAATTAATGCTGGCTGAAAGTACGCTGAATGCATTTGACTTCTATCGCAAGGGAGCTTTATCGTAATAAGCAAGACAGGAGGTTGTCAGGCATGATTAGAAAACGCAGAGATATTCTGTTGATAGCTGCCTTATGCGCAGTCATGATAGGTGTAGTGTTGGGGATAGAGTGGTTACAGGCAGATAGCGCGGACAAGCCGCAATCCTTGGTTACGACCTTCAAGGGAGATGCGCATACGAGCCGTGCTTTTACATGGCATACGAAGAACACGACCGCGAGCACTATTGTGCAATTGGTCGAGGGCCACCAAGGAGATGCAACTGTTTTTGACGGAGCGGAAGTTAAGACTACCGAGGGTGATTCTTCCATTGTGGATATAGGCAGCGGCAGCAAGCAAGGCGTTCATAAAGCGGAGGCGACTGGGCTTGAGCCGGGTACCACTTATTCTTATCGGGTAGGAAGCGGCAAGGATAAGGAATGGAGTGATATTGCGACGTTCAAGACCGAGGCGATCGGGACGGATCAATTCTCATTCATTAATGTAACGGATTCTCAAGGGGTCACCGAGCAAGACTTTGAGCTGTGGGGGAATACGCTGAGCCAAGCATTCAAGACATTCCCTAATGCCAGCTTTATCGTTCATAACGGAGACTTCACAGAGGAGCCGGGCGATGAGCTGGCATGGTACCATTTGTTCACGAAAGCACAAGCTTTTGTAACGACAATGCCTCTCATGCCTGTTACAGGCAACCATGATGAGGTGGACGGCAACACTGACCAGTATGTGTCCCACTTCAATGTACCGGATAATGGGGCGAAGGATTCCATCTCAGGAACCTCCTATTCATTCGATTACGGTACGGCTCATATTGTCGTTCTGAATACCGAATCGAATATTAAGGGGCAGACCAAGTGGCTCCAAGAGGATCTGGCAAATACGGATCAGCCGTGGCTGATTGCAGCTATTCATCGTCCCGCTTACGGAGGTAATTCATATAAGAAGATTGATGATTGGGTAGAGGTATTCGACGAGTATGGTGTTGATCTAGTGCTGCAGGGACATAACCATGAATATGCGCGATCTTATCCGATGGTAGACGGGGGAATTGCCGAGGATGGGAAGGGGACTGTATACGTGGTGACGAATACGGCAGGACCTAAATTCAATGACAAGAAGGAGGATCAGTTCTATCATGCGGTCCACTTCCAGAATGAGAAGCAGATGTACGCAGGGATTAGCGTGAAGGGTGATACGTTGACCTACGAGGCGTATGATGTGGATGGCAGCAAGCTCGATGAGTTCGTCATTCAGCATTAGCACAAGTGGGTAAGCAGTTTGGGTAAAAGAAAGGGATACTCTAGAAGCCAGGGTGGAAATCTGCTTCTGAAGTATCCCTTTTTGCTGCTAAGAGTCATCTCCGTCATTATTGGAGATGGCTTGCTGCATATCCTGCGAATCCTGTCTAAGAGGCAGCTGGACTAGGAATGTACTGCCGATTCCAATTTGGCTAATAATTTCAATCTGTCCTTCATGTGCGTCAATGATAGATTTCGTAATAGCGAGACCAAGCCCGGCACCCCCAGATTTGCGTGTCCGTGAGGATTCACTGCGATAGAATCGTTCGAACAGATGAGGGATATGCTCCTCCCTAATACCGCTGCCGTTATCCCTCACGACTAATTTGGCATAGTCGCCATCTGAACGGAGAGATAAGGTAATAGCGCCTTTGTCTGGATCCGTATGCTGAACAGCGTTGAGGAACAAATTCAAGATGACCTGCTTCATCTGGTCAGGCTGACATAGCACGGATACACGAGACACAATGTCGATATGGATCGTCCGGCTTCCTGCCAGCATATGAAGCTGAGCATCCATCTCATGGAGCAGCCTATCCAGCCGAGTTGGGCTGAGCGGCGCAGACGGGGCTTGATCCAGCTTCGCTAGCAGCAACAAATGCTCAACAAGCTTATTAATGCGCTTCGATTCCAGCTGCATGCTCGTTAAAGCGCGGTGCAGCTGTTCCGGATTGGCAGCAGCGGCACCACGCAGGAGCACCTCAAGAAAGCCTTGAATGGAGGTTAGCGGTGTGCGAAGCTCATGAGAGGCATCAGCGATGAAGCGCCGCATCTGCTCGGTTGTTCGGCGCTCGGTTTCGAATGAAGAATCCAGCCGCTCCAGCATGCTGTTGAATGCCTCAGATAACCGATCGATTTCAAGCTGCCCTTGATTAATAGGCAGGCGATCGGTCAGATTGCCTGCATCTGTCTGTCCAACAGCTTGAACGGTGCGTGATAGTGGCTGCAGCGTTCTGCGAAGGAGAGGGAGATACAGAGACAGTCCTCCTGTCAGAGCTAGGATGGATAAACCGATGAAGATAGCGAGCTGGGTCATCAACACGGTCTGCAGGGCAGAGGTTTCAGTGCCTGCTTGAACTAAACCATAAGAGCTGCCCGGAGGGCCAAGCAGCCGGAACACGAGAAGCTGCTCAACGCCATTACTGTCATGAGCAATTAGGTAACCTATTGGCCTATACTCGCTGAGCTCCAGCTTTATTTGCTCGTACTGCTGCTGTGGGAGCTGAGGGGACAGCATTTCATTGCCTGTCGTCATATCGGTGAAGCTGCTTCCGTCCGTATCCATAACAGCGAATGATAAGCCAGGCTGATAGAATATAGGGGATTGCGGAGGCATGCGTTCTGGCATTCCGCCGCTGCTGCTTGCCGTATCCTCATGTGGACGCCAGTCCTCCATCGCTTTGTTGAACCAATTAGGGGGCAATGATGAGAGCTGGGCCTCAAGCGCCTCGGCCTTATTGTTATAGAGGAAGTCCTTCATCAATACGTATTGGAGAATGCCAATCATAAGGAGCAGTACAGCCATCACAAGCAGTGTTCGCTGCAGCAGCTGATAGCGAAGCGACTTTGGCCTAAGGAAATAGCTTATCCGCTGGGCAATCGTCATTGTCATGGCATATCCATACGATAGCCCGCTCCGCGCAATGTACGGATCAGTCTATGGTCTTTGTCTCCGAGCTTATCGCGTAGAGAGCGGATATAGACCTCGACAATATTTTCTTCACCGCCGAATTGATAGCCCCATACCTTGTCCAGAATTAATGACTTGCTTAGAACGACACCGTTATTCATCACGATGAATTTGAGCAGCTCATACTCCGTAGGGGATAGCTCAAGCACGGTATCTCTATAAATAAGCTCTTTGCGCCGATCGTCGATTCGAAAAGGACCATAGGTCGCTTCGCTGAGAAGGGCTGGGAATTGGTTGCGCAGTCGTGCTTGAATACGTGCGAGCAGCTCATCGAAGCTGAACGGTTTAACGACATAATCATCAGCGCCAAGCGTAAGTCCCTTTACCCGATCCTCAACATCATCTTTGGCTGTGAGCATGATGACGGCAATGTTATCTCCCGTTTCTTTGAGCGCATGACATACCTCGAAGCCATTCAGCTCAGGCATCATAACGTCAAGTATGACAACTTGTGGCTTGAAAGTCCGGGCTTGCTGCAGCGCTGCCATGCCATCGGAGGCGGTGCTAATCTCAAAGCCTTCATTTATCAATCCAAGCTCAAGAAATTGCACAATATGAGGTTCATCATCAGCTATTAATATTCGTATGCCTTTCATTGCTGTCACTGTTCGAGCCTCCTTCACTTGCCTTGCTATCTCATTATCAGCTTTTTCGATGGAAGTTGCATCTATTATACCTGCTTATTCAGCAAACTTTCAGTATTCCTTCAGCCTATCCGCTGTCCTAAGCAGGTACAGCTATAATGAGAAACAGCAGTTCCTTGTGAATAGGAGGAACTGCTGTTTCTGAGTATCTAGCTTCTCTTAAATTGCACGAACTGCCACCGTGAAGCGGCTGTCTTTATTGCATTCCTGCCGTCAAGTGGATACGGATGCCGGAAGGATCGGTTGCGAATATAGCTCCATCTTGTCGGGCAGCAGCAGGCGTTCCAGCTGTCTCGAGCCGCTCAAGTGCAATACGAAGCTCTTCTTGATTAGGATATACAATAGTGAAATAGTCGAGCCCGGTTGATTGAGGAGATGGAGCGGGGGCTCCGATTCCAGCCCAGATATTCAATCCGATATGATGATGGTATCCTCCGGCGGATATGAATAGTGCTCTCATAGCCGTGTAATCCCCAACAATATCAAAGCCTAATAGGGTATGGTAAAAGGCACGGGATTCCGGTAGGCCGACGGTATGCAGATGAACATGCCCAATATTCGTACCTGCTGGCATACTGGCCACTAGCTGATCATCGGCTTGCTCCAGCAGATCTTCCCAATCCAGAGGATCAGTCGCCATCACATAGTCGCCGCTCGCTTCCCGCTTCCAAGTGGAGCGCGGACGATCAGCATAAATCTCGATACCATTGTTATCTGGATCTGAGATGTATAGTGCTTCACTTACCAGATGATCGGCTTGCCCAATGTGAATGTTTGAGGCAATCAGTCTTTTCAGAGCTGCGCCGAGAGATTGACGGCTTGGGAGCAGAATAGCGAAATGATACAATCCGCTCGTACTTCTTGGCTTAGCCACAATTGCATTAGGGATTTGCTCCAGCAGGACCAGTGGAGTTGCTCCGTCTGCTGTCAGGGCTGCTGTTGTGGCATCTTGCGTCAGTACCTTTAAGCCAACGACCTCCTCATAGAACTGGATGGAACGTGTTAATTGGCTTATTTTAAGCTTTACCGGTCCAAGGACGGTATCTGCGTGAATGGAATAAGTCATTGCAACAATCTCCTTTGGTTACTTTTTGTAATCAAATATAGATAATATATTGATGATTGTCAAGCTGATTACCAGTCAGGATATGTCACGGAATAACGGCTCTCTGCCATTTTGCAACAAATCGATTATTCCATCCGTCCGTTATAAGAATACATGCTGCTATTAGATACCTACCAGAAGGAGGATTCCATGCGAGTCAGATATAAGGTTCTTATTACTGTTCTTATAGCAGTTGTTATCCTCATAGCTGTACCTATTGTGCTCAGCTATTCGAATTATCAACATTATAAAGTAAACAATGACCATAGATCAGAGTTTGTGGACAGGCTCGATGAAGTGATTCAAGAGAAGGATACGTTCGAGATGACGGATCTTGCGCCATTCGAATGGGACAGGATGTATATGTTCCAGCCTTATACACCAAGAGAAAGTATGGAGCAGGCCGTTCAGAGCAAATGGCATACGAATGAATCTTATGTGGGATATTTGATTGATCAGGCTAGCTTAGGTGATCATCCACTCAGTGATGATAGTCTGCATAAGCTTGTTTTTGTCAAAGACGATAAGGTCGTTCTTGACGTCACATTGGATCGTTATAAGATAGACTTTACGTCCAGCAAGGCGATCACTGAACGCGGCCACTCTGGATATGTGGTTGATAGGACGGTGGAGAATACGATAATGGCCAGAAACGGAAACGGAGAGAGTTAACTGGAATGTATGGACGATTTGTCGAGGAGCTGCGTGGGATTGAAGATTAAAGGACAAACTGTCGGAGCAATTGCAAAGGCTATAGGCAGACAGGCTACAGCTTATAATGTTCGAACATCTTGGCTACATGCCGCTGCAGCTCAGCAAGCAATTCAGGAGAACCACTGACAGTAACATTACTGCTATAGCTTAGAATGGTCTGAATCGCACGTTCCATGGATGAATAATTCGCTGTTACAGATATAGACTTATCTGGATGTTCGTTTAAAGAGTCGTATCCGAATTCATCTCGCACTCTAGTTTTAACCGAAGGATCAAAGTGCAGCACGGCACTTACCCTGGCGAAATCCGCTTGACTCATGAATCTCTCCTCGACATCCTCAAAGTTCGAATGATCTGGCATTAGAGCAGTAGTTCTATCCATCAGATGATCAATATCTGAATGACTGTTGCGGAACGAGCCCCGCGTAATGCGGAACAAATGGAAGAGAAATCATCCATCGATAACATTTGTTTGTCTAACCGATAGCCAGGCATAATCTCATAACCTCCGTCGAATCCAGGGAATGACACGATTGGAATGCTAGCTAAATTAATCGCATCCATATCTCTGTAGATGGTTCGCAGAGAGACCTCGAATCGTTCAGCAAGATCAGTAGCACTTACCCTTGTCTGATTAAGCAATGTCATAGTAATCGCAAGCAGTCGATCCAGCTTCATGTGGAAGCCCTCCTTGTCCGTAGTCCGAAGATCCAACCTTTAACGGTGTAAGATAATAGTTCTACGTCGACTAATTAACGACCTTCTTGCTTACTTGATTGTTGGTGAAAATGAAGCTAGTCAGCACCTTGTTCATCTGAATACGATGTCATGGTCACTAGCATCAGCTGCGGCAAATTGCAGCAATCGAGTTCCTTCCTCTGCTAGAGCAGTCTGCTCCTGCTCGGAAAGTGCCGTGAAGGGCTCAATATACAATACGGCTCTGGAGCTTTCACGCTTGATGGACCATATTCCGGAGACGAAGCCATCAACAAGAATGGTAGGCTTGATTATACCGTTCACTGTAAATACCCGTTTATAGTAGCTCTTATCGAGAATACGCGTCCGATCTTCGTAGGATAACAGCATGTTGTCGAACTCGCCAAGGAATCTCGGTGGAGAGGGAGTATTCTCATCGGGGCGAGGAGCATCATGTAGATCGAATAACTCCGTACCGTGCTCATCCAAGAAAGTGACCAATCTGGGACGCAGTCGATCGATCACTTCCCGCAGACGAGTCATGCCCGACCATACCCGCATGTCTTTGATGGACGCTGGTCCGAATGCTCTCAGATATCGTACAAGGATTTGCTCAGCGTCAGCATTCAGCATGGCAGAACATGAATGACCTAACCAAGCTTCTATTGATGTATGGGAAGCTAGGCCGCTCTCGCCCCAAAGCCCGCGTGGTGGAATTTGGACGAGAGGTACCTCTGTTCGAATAGCCGCTGCCAGCGCAGCAGGATCACGATCCGGCCACTGCTCCTGCAGCTGCTTGCCGAGTTCACTGAAGGTAAGCGGAGCAGCTTCGACCAGACTGCGACCTGCTGCACGAAGCGCCTCAGCATTAATGCCAGCCAGAAGCTTTCCGAAGGTGCCCTTTAGGCTGCGTTCAAGAGCGGGCTGAAGCCAAGGTCGAAATTGCAGACAATCTTGTGCGGATACCAGATGTATAGTTGAACGCATCAATGCGATACGAACAGCCTTTCTCTCTTGCAGGAGGGAAGAAAGCTCAGCCTGCTTGAATCCTTCTATTCGTGTCCACAGAAAATAATAGGGAGCATTAGGAGCTTGTGCCTGTAGGCCAGCCAGCCGTTCAATGACTTCTAATGCTGGAAGCTGTAAGCGCCTTAACAGCATTTGCCTGGCTAGAAGAGCTCTATTTAACGCTCGAGGTCCAAGAACGGTAACGGGGGTGTTCTCACGAAGGGCTGTCTGGTCATTGCTCATAACTGAATTCTCCTCTAGTCTAGGGTATGGAGCCACCTATTTGAAGCGGCGGAAGAAGGCTTGAATATCGGCTGCAATTAATTCCGGTGCATCTAATGCTCCGAAGTGGGTACCACGATCGAACTCTGACCAGTGGACAATATTCGAGTTGTCACGCTCAGCGAAGCGTCGGATGGATTGGAAATCATAGGCGCATACGGCAACGCCAGTTACTGTCGTATTCGGACCTTGAGACGCTGATTGCTGCTTATGCGCTTCTTCATAATATAGACGTGCGGAAGATTCGAAGGTATTCGTTAACCAATAGAGAGAGACATTAGTTAGAAAAGCATCGCGATCAATGAAGTCGACATGATCACCGAAGCCGCAGAACAAATCAGCAATCCACGCTAGCTGACCTGTCGGGGAATCGGCTATTCCATAGGAGAGAGTTTGCGGACGAGTCTGCTGGATCGCATTATAGCCTGCTCGTTCATGGAAGCCTGCTAGAAACTGCAGTCTCTTCTGGTCATCCTCGGACAGATCCACCATCTCTGACGGATCACCAGAGGGGAAGGAGAACAGCTGCAGTACATGAATGCCGAGTAGTCCTTCTGGCTTCTGAATGCCTAATTCACGGGAGACAAGCGCTCCGCAATCACTGCCATGAGAACCATATTGCTCATAGCCCAATCGTTTCATTATTACATCCCAAGCTCTGGCAATACGAGAAATGTCCCAGCTGCTGTCAAGCGCCGGTCCAGAGAATCCAAAGCCAGGCAAAGATGGAATGACGACATGGAAGGCATTGGCTGGATCACCACCGTGAGACTTGGGATCCGTAAGCGGGCCAATGATGTCCCAGAACTCTACGATCGAGCTCGGCCATGCATGTGTCAGAATTAGCGGCATGGCATGGGGCTCTGGTGAACGGACATGCAGGAAGTGAATAGAGGCTCCGTCAATCATAGTCGTAAACTGTGGATACTCATTGAGCCTCGCTTCATGCTTACGCCACTCATATCCATTATTCCAATATTCCGCCAGTTCTTTCACATAATCTAGAGCAACGCCATATTTCCAGCCTGCATTCGCATGAGCTTCTGGCCAACGCGTATGAAATAGTCGGTAATGGAGATTATCCAGACTTGACTGCGGAATGGAAATGTGAAAAGGTACGATCTCTGTGCTTGCGCTTGAAGCATTGGAAGTCTGAAGCGATTGGTTAGACATGGTCATTAGGTTAGCCTCCTCTAATTTGTACTGCACTTGTTCTTCTCTACACTTCCTATGATAAACAATGTACCCTGACAGCATTATGTCAGGGTACATTGTTTATTATTGAAATTTATATTTGTACAGTCTTCGGTCCGAATGATGAGTGGCCATGCAAGCAATTGAAGCAGGAGGATCGTGTCTGCATGGTGAATTAACGATAATGGAGGCTCGTGCAGCAGTATTGCCGCTTATGCGGCTGGTCGTGCTGTCGATCAAGCTGCCGCTTGCGCTGTCTCGTGCAGCCGTCATGCTGCAGCAACCGCACATGTAGTTGGACATGGCGTTCACGCAGCTACCTATGCTGCCTGTTCAGACGATTAGGAATATTAGGAGGCGATCATGAATGGATTTAGGATTGCAAGGCAAGATAGCATTAATTACGGGTGGAAGTAAAGGGATCGGGCTGGCTACAGCCATTCAGATGGCTCAAGAGGGTGCACAGGTTGCTATCGTGGCTAGAGGCGAGGAGCAGCTTAAGGAGGCTGCTGCACTTGTGTTAGAGCAGACGGGGCAGGAGCTTTTGTACATCATCGCGGACGTATCGTCACAGGAACAATGCGAGCGAGCCGTTCAACGAACCGTTGAGCACTATGGACGACTTGATGTCTTGGTGAATAATGCGGGAACATCGGCAGCTAAGCCGTTCGAGCAGGTCGAGACAGAGGCATGGCTGTCTGATCTGGATCTGAAGGTATTCGGAGCTGTTCATATGGCGCGAGCTGCACTTCCTCATATGCGCAAAGCTGGAGGCGGGGCAATCGTTAATGTGACAGCAGTTGCGGGTAAAACACCATCGGCATCCTCACTTCCTACATCCGTTAGCCGTGCAGCAGGGCTGGCATTAACGAAAGCAATGAGCAAGGATCTGGCTTCCGATCAGATTAGGGTCAATGCGGTATGTATTGGATTAATCCGCAGTGATCAGATTGAGAAGAGCTGGAAGGCACTTCATCCAGAGCTGACATGGGAGCAATTCGCCGCCCATCCTCGCCATGATATACCGCTCGGAAGAATCGGACAAGCGGATGAAGCGGCGAAGGTGATAACCTTCTTAGCATCAGAGGCAGCCTCCTATGTGAGCGGTACTTCAGTAAATATTGACGGAGGCAAAGCAGCGGTTCTGTAGCATCCCAGTCCATAATGAATAAAGAATAGCCTGTGCGGTAAGCACAGGCTATTATTAAGTATGCCATATTCTACTTAATCAGCCCGGCATAGCGCAGGCCGTTGCGGATTCCGCCTTCATCCACATGAGTGGTAATATAATCTGCGAATGGCTTAAGCTCCTCATGAGAGTTGCCCATTGCAACCCCGAGCCCAACGACCTCAAGCATTTCCTTATCGTTCAATCCATCCCCGAAAGCGATCGCTTCTTCAGGCTTAATATCGACAAGCTTCAGCAGCGCTTCAATCCCTAGCGCCTTGGAGCCATCGCTCAAGAGCACATCCATTGCAGACTTATGCCAGCGGATTAGTCGAAGATCGGGTATAGCTTGACCATACAAATGCTCTTCCTCTGCTTCGCAGTGAAGGAATACTTGATAGACATCCTCCTTCTTCCAGAAGTCTGGATCATAGCCCGGCTGATCAACTCGCAGCGAAGAAACCGAATCGAATATATGGGGATGAGCTTCGCTATTCGCGAAGAAGGCAGCATGGCCTTCGAATACGAGGGAGTGATTGTTGGTCGCAGCATGATTCACCAGAGCTTCAAGGCTCGTGCGAGGTATCGGACGCTGGAAGATTGGTTTGCCTTTGTAGACCACATAAGCGCCATTAAGGCTGACGAATGAATCGATGCCGAGCTGTGCAGCAATTGGAGCGAAGAAATAGGGTGCTCTGCCGGTTGCAATAACCGCTTCAACACCATTCTCCTGAAGCTCGCGGATGGCATCAATCGTGTCCTGTGGAATCTGTTTCTCTTCATTAAGTAGAGTGCCGTCAATATCAAAAAAAGCAATTTTATAAGCCATTTGTACGTTCTCCTATCCTGTACGCTGTGCCGACCTGTATACGGCAAAGCCGATTATGCTTGATTGTGGTAATATACCACTCGTTCCGTCCATTAGGCAAGCTGTCTATCCGTTCAAAAAGATGACAATTTCAATTATTCTCTGTAAAGGAATAGGAACAACCTTGATAATGCGATATAATCTTTTTTGGGAAGCAACTTTATGGCGGAGACCCGCCAAATATTATAGGAATAAGGTGGATGTACGATGGAAAAAACGTTTATTTTCGGGCACAAAAATCCGGATACAGATACAATCTGTTCGGCGATTGCCTATGCTGAATTGAAATCAAAACTAGGTTTCGATGTTGAACCTGTCCGTCTAGGTGATGTGAACGGCGAGACTCAATATGCGCTTGACTATTTCAAGACAGAAGCTCCTAGATTGGTTGAATCCGTATCGAACGAAGTAAACAACGTTATTCTCGTTGACCATAACGAACGTCAGCAAAGTGCTTCTGATATTGACAAGGTTACTGTCGTAGAAGTAATCGATCACCACCGTATTGCTAACTTTGAGACAAGCGCTCCGCTCTACTTCCGCGCTGAGCCTGTTGGTTGTACAGCGACGATCCTTAACAAAATCTACAAAGAAAAAGGCGTAGAAATCCGTAAAGAAATTGCTGGTCTCATGCTGTCTGCAATTATCTCTGATTCCTTGTTGTTCAAATCACCAACCTGCACAGACGAAGACGTAGCAGCCGCTCGTGAGCTTGCTGAAACCGCTGGCGTTAACGCAGAAACATATGGTCTGGAGATGCTCAAAGCAGGAGCTGATCTGAGAGACAAAACGATCGAGCAGCTGATCTCCCTTGATGCAAAAGAATTCTCCATGGGCAGCTACAAAGTAGAAATCGCTCAAGTGAACGCGGTTGATACGAATGATGTTCTAGTACGCCAACCTGAGCTTGAAGCAGCTCTTAACCATATCATCGCAGAAAAAGGATTGGATCTGTTCGTATTCGTCGTAACGGACATCCTTAACAGTGATTCCGTAGCGCTGTCACTTGGCAGCGTAGCGAATGCAGTAGAGCAAGCTTACAACGTAAAGCTTGAAGATAACAAAGCGGTACTTAAAGGTGTTGTATCCCGCAAATCGCAGATCGTTCCTGTTCTAACAGAGACGCTTAGCAAGCTGTAGGATATACGGACAACCGTAATAACGAACAAGACCATCAAGTTTTCTCGAATAGAGAAGCTTGATGGTCTTGTTCGTTATAGAATAATGTCTATGTTCCATATTATAAATTTAAGAAGATACCGAATTCCGATGTCGCCGTGGATCTCGATCCAGATGAAGAAGTTCAGCTCGTTCCTGAAGCTGGAGGCGAAGGACGGCGACGTTGGTGCCTTCCCAATTGAACAGGTGAGGGCGATGATGGGATGGCCGAATCTGGACATCACCATACGAATTTACACCCCGAATGTCAGCGGAAAACCGTACATGGCGGTAAGACTTACGAAGGTTGAAACGAACTACGAATGAAAGAGAACGCCAATTTAGTTTCTGCAGGAGAATTGCTTCAAACGGGACTCTCATAAATTCGAAAGATTTGGTGAAACTATAAATTATACCAAAACACAAGATCTGGAGATGAGTATGGAGAATAAACCGATTCCCCTCGTAGGCTTCTTAGAACTTCATTTCGACCAAAGCGATGATTTCGTGAGCGAGAAGATGGAGACGAACGCCGGCCCATTGACTCTCTGTTATTTGAAAAGTTTGGCGGATGCCTCTAAAACTTCTGATTTAATGAGAAGGATTCGCGAGCTGAGCACGAACGAGGATTGGAACGAAGCCGCGTTGCAGCTAGAGGCCGAGAGCGATTTATCTGAACAAGAGGTGTTGGATGCAATCCTCTCTGGACGATTGATGTTAATTCACCGGACTGGCAACCTTTCTCTGAAACCGGCTTCCCGCTCTTTGCAGAGATCCATTGATACACCCCAAAGCGAAACCTCCATACAAGGAGCGTCGGATGCCTTCACGGAAAGTCTGGACTCAAATATCGGAATCTTAAGGATACATTTGCGTTCACAGAGACTTGCCGTCCGCCGGATAGAAATGGGAACAGCTAGAAAGCGGGCGATCGCGGTTTGTCACATGCAAAGTGAAACAAGCAGCACTATAGCGAGACGCATCGAGTCCCTGCTTGAGGAGCATAGGCGATCGGATGCCGGAAGTATTCAGGATCTCGCGCGAATATTGGGGCAGCGGAGGTGGAGTCCTGTCCCCTTATTTTACACGTCGGAATTGCCCGAGCAGGCAGCCGCGCTCCTATTGAGAGGGCGAGTTCTGCTGCTGCAGGATCAATTGCCTTACGCGCTGTTGGCTCCTCCGAAAATTTCGGACATATGGAATATTTACACCGATCGGAATATGCCGGGATCCGTAGCGCTCTTTCTTCAAGGGATGCGGATTCTGGGCCTGTTTGTGGCCCTTCTTCTCCCGGGACTCTATGTGGCGCTCGTCAGTGTTAATCCGGAATTATTCCGAATCGACATGGCCTTGTCCGTGGCCAAGAGCAGGGAAGGTGTGCCGTATCCGGCAGTCCTTGAAATACTACTCATGCTGGTCATCATCGAAATGATCGTCGAAGCAAGCGTGCGGCTTCCGAAAAGCATCGGGCCGACCATAACGATGGTCGGCGGCATTATCTTAGGACAAGCCGCCGTTCAGGCACAATTAGTAAGTAATCTCCTATTGATTGTCATATCCGCGTCGATCATCGCCAACTTTACGTTCGTCGGATTGCAGAATGCGTTAATGATTCGGTTGTTCAAATACGTGATCGTCATCCTTGGCTCGATTTTTGGAGTCATGGGGGTCTTCTCCGGCCTGGTTTGGCTGCTTTTTTATTTGTCATGCATCACGACGTTCCAGGTGCCTTATCTTAGCTTGAATCTAAACCCGGAGGATGGTCATGAGTAAAAACTGGAGTATAGCGATCACTTTTTTCGCGGTTCATCTCAGTTTGATTTTCTACCTGTATCCGGAGAACATGATTGAAATCGCACATTTTGGACAATGGGCTTACATCTTGACGGGTTTTGCTCTTGAGCTCCTCTTGCTTCGTATCTATTTGGCAGGACTCGCCGCCTTTCCCGGTGAAGACTTGACGGACATCGTTCGTAAATGCGGCATTTGGACCGCAAGGATATTGCTGCTGCCCCTCGTCGTTTATTTCTTTATGAGCTGTGTACTCTTAAATCGAAGCCATGCGGAAATGGTTACGGTCGTTTTCCTGCCAAAGACGCCGATTTGGGCGATACTGCTCGTTCTGATCGGAATCCCTCTTCAAGCGGCACTGCATGGCTTTAATGCCATACTGCGGGGGACAGTCATACTTATGGCTGTCGTCATGCCTCTCATCTTATTTTCCTTGATGGTCTGTTTTCAAAATACGAACTTGAACTTTATTTTTCCGATGGACGCCGACCCGTTCTTCTGGAGGAAGGGGAGTTTCCTGACGGGTCTGCTTGCGCACTCGGCTTTTTTGTTTCTTGGCATGACGACGGCGAGTTGCGATTTTTCTTCGGCACGCGTTCGACGGATGCTGTTTATTGCAATGGGGTTTTTGCTGCCTTTCTATTTTCTTGCGGTTTACATTCCTTTGATGTTGTATGCCCCTGGGACGATCGCTAGGTTCCCTTATCCGCTTCCGAATGCCATGGACACGATTAATTTAGAATGGCTTTTCGTCGACAGAATCACGATGTTTTATGTGGTGTCGACCTTATCCTTTATCTTTATCTATACCTCGATTTTAGTACGGATGACCGCATTGATGCTCGTCAAGCTGTATGCTCCGTACTCCATAAAAGTTCTCTGCTGGGTGGTAGCTTTGGCGGCGTATGTTGTCTGCGTATGGATTCCAGATTGGGAGACAATCGAACGGTTTATCTTATTGGACACTCCTTTACGGTTGTATAGCATCGGGTTTATTCCATTGCTGATCTATGTCGTTGGCATGACGAAGGGGAGGAGGGTTCGGACTTGAAACGTTGGGTGATGACCGTTCTCGCGGTTAGCGCGTTTCTCTTTGCATTAACCGGTTGTTGGGATTCAAAGTCAATCGATAAACGCTTGCTGCCCATCATATTGGGCATCGATCTGGGTGAAGACAAGAAGACTTATATCGTCAGCCTGAGAATTCCAGATCCGCAAAGCGGCAAGTTTTATGCTATTCATGCCGAGGCGCATACGATTAGTGAAGCACTGGACCGTATGCGAAAGGATGAGGAACGAAGCATCGATTTGCTCCACCTCTCGCTCATCCTGGTCAGTGAATCTTTCGCCAAGGAGGGAGTCGGCGACTTGTTCGATTACATCCTGCGGGCACGCGAAATTAAACCGAAGGCAGCGTTTGCCGTTGTAAAAGGCACGGTCAACGAATTGATAAGCGATCAGAGAAGTATGCGCAAAGAAAGCGGCACGGAGATGCTCGATCTATTTAATACGAGCGCGGGATGGACCCCTAACATTGCGCTTACTTACGCTTGGGAGGCGTTCCGGGATATTCATTCCACCACAGCGGATATGGCGGTGCCTATCATCAAGAAAGGCACCGAAAGCATGTTTCATATCGAAGGTTCGGCATTGTTTCACAATGATCGAATGGTCGGCACCATATCCACGGATGAAACGTTAATTTATAACCTGTTTCGCGGCCGATATATTAGCGGTATCGTCGAGGTCACGGAATCCGCCAGCCTGCAGATCGTGGAAGCACACATCAAACATCGGATTTCATGGGAGAACGGGTCGCCGAGAATGAAAAGCACGATGTATCTGAAAGCCATCGTTTTGGAAGCCAAAGAGGCAAGCGGATTGAATACGGAAGTCTTGAAGCGCGAGTTGGAGCAGCTTCTCGAGGAGCGGTTTCAACAGTTTTATGTAAAAGTAAGTCAAGGACGTTCGGACATTATGATGAGCGGCGTCATTTTTCGCAGAAAGCTCTCTCCCGAGCAAGTGAACGATTGGGAATCCATTCTATTTCCGAAGCTGGTCATTGATTTTCAGGCGGTTGCGGACATCCGGAATACAGGCAATTTAAAAATGGGGAAATAAGATCATGCCACAGGGGCGTACTACAAGGGTTTTCGTATGCTAACCATGGGCTGGACGGATGGACATTCCTTTGTTCCGGTTGGCTCGATAGCTGGTTTACCCAAGCGCCGTTGATTCAAGAGATGCGTGATTGTAATTACACGTCCTTGGCATGGTCAAAATGATAAAAAGCGATATCTGGTAGATGGGCGACGCATTGCCTGAATTCTAGTTGAGTTATAAATCCATCTATATCTCGCAGAAAGGGTACCATCCTTCCCTAGGATGGTACCCTTTCTGTTTATAATTCAATGAAGTTAATTCAGTACACGGCGTGCTGTTACGTAGTTTTTGCTCCAATAAGAGGAGGTCATGTCTGATACGGTAACGCCCTTGCTGCTTGAGCTGTGCAGAATTTTGTTCGAGCCAGCGTAAATCGCTACGTGGCTGATGCTTTTTCCATTTGTTTTGAAGAACACGAGATCGCCCATGCTCAGTTCCGTTTTTGGAACCTTTACGCCTTTGGATGCTTGTGCGCTAGCCGTGCGCGGCAGCGATACATCGAGGCCGTTGAACATATATTGAGTGAAGGACGAGCAGTCAAATGCATATGTAACACCGACTGGAGCACCATATTTATAAGGTACGCCTAGATAGTTTTTGCCAGTAGAGATAAGAGCTACTGTCTCTGGAGTTGCAGCTTCTGCTTTGTGAGTTACAGCGCCTAGAGTAAAGGCAGTTAGGCCAACGGCCGTACATAAAGTTATTTTGATTAGTTTTTTGAAAGAGTTAAGTTTTTTCATGGGTGTATGGTATCCTTTCGCATTCCATTTCATTCGAATTTGAGGTGTGCCATCTCGACAAAACTTACTATAACACATCCAAAAAGGGCTAAAATACCATCATGAGAGCAGAAAAGCTTCTTATTATGAGGGTTTTACCCTTTATGAGAATTAAATGAGAATCTCTTCATAAATGTTTCAAACATGGTGGAGTGGATTTGACGACACATATTTGCACCGATTATACTATTAGATAGGTTGCCTATTATTTGTCTACTGAATTAATTAATCTCCTATCTAAAGTGAAGAAATGATTAACAAAGGGGTGATCAAATGGAAAGCAGTGAGAAAGAAGCTGCAGCAAAAGAGCTTCTTCAGGCTTTTATGCTTTTCAACAAACAAAACTGGCGACATCATCGAACGAGCAGCGGTAAATTTAGCGAAATGCAAGTGTTAATGTGTGTAAGATTCAAGTCCAAGCCAGACTCGCAGGGGCTGAAGGTGTCAGAAATAAGCCGCCACCTGAAGGTGACTTCGCCGACAGTCACTCAACTGATTAATGGGCTCGAAGCGGGAGGCATGGTTGCCAGGAACGAGGACCCAGAGGATCGCAGAGCTGTTCGGATTACTTTAACCGATGAAGGCGAGAAGGCTGCGAAGCGGGAAATCGATGCTTTTACCGATCGAATGACAGGCTTGGTGAACTATTTGGGCGATGAAGAAAGCGCACAATTAACGCAGTTGTTGAAAAAGGCTGGCATGTACTTTAAGAACTTGAATGAATCCGAATCCGGTGGAGATGATCATACATGTTGAAATTGTTTCGCTTCTTGAAGCGTTACCGGTTATTTATAGGCTTAGTTCTAGTGTTTGTTTTTCTACAGACGCTCTCGGATCTCTATCTCCCAACGTTGATGGCTGACATTGTCGATGTGGGAATCGTGAATGGAGATAATGCTTATATTTGGAAGGTCGGAGGTTGGATGCTGGCTGTAGCGGCAGCGGGTGGGATATGCTCGGTTGCTGCGAGTTATTATTCATCCAAAGCAGCCGTAGGCTTCGGCAGAATTGTTCGTGGCAAAGTATTCTCGCATGTCGGGAATTTCTCTCTCCAAGAGTTCGATAAGATCGGAACGGCATCACTTATAACACGCACGACGAACGACATTACGCAAGTTCAGCAAGTGCTTATTATGATATTGCGAATGATGGTTATGGCTCCAATGATGTGTGTGGGCGGTATTATTATGGCGGTGTCGCAGGATGCGAAGCTGTCGCTCGTATTAGTCGTTGTATTGCCTATATTGGTAGGTACGATCTTCGCAGTCGTAAGAAAAGGAATTCCTCTATTCAAAGCAATGCAGCTGAAGATTGATAAGCTAAACCTTGTCCTCCGAGAGGGGCTGACGGGTATTCGGGTCATTCGTTCCTTCGACCGAATCAAGCATGAGAATGACAAATTCGATCAGGCCAATGAGGACTTAACGGCTACTGCGATTAAGGTTAACAAAATTATGGCGGTATTAATGCCGCTGATGATGCTCGTC
Source organism: Paenibacillus xinjiangensis (assembly GCF_059686975.1). Lineage (NCBI taxonomy): Bacteria > Bacillati > Bacillota > Bacilli > Caryophanales > Paenibacillaceae > Paenibacillus > Paenibacillus xinjiangensis. The sequence continues at coordinate 24,162 of NZ_JCAALS010000023.1, forward strand.
ATGAATTTATCTACCGTCGCTATTATTGCGATTGGAGGTCTGCGAATCGATAATGGCGATATGCAGGTCGGCTCACTCATGGCTTTCATTCAATACGCTATGCAAATTATGTTCTCCTTACTGATGGTATCGATGATGTTGGTCATGATTCCAAGAGCTCAGGCATCGGCCATTCGTATTAATGAAGTGCTGGACATGGTTCCAGATCTGAAGGACAAGGAGCAGGTAACCGCGCCTAATGCGCAGCATGGATACTTGGAATTCGATCAAGTCTCCTTCAGCTATCCTGGTGCGGAGCAGCCCGCTATATCGAATATTTCATTCCGCGCAGGCCCAGGTGAGATTACGGCGATCATAGGCGGTACGGGCTCGGGCAAGTCAACTCTGGTCAGCCTAATTCCGCGGTTCTATGACGTGGATGCTGGGCGGATACTAGTCGACGGCGTAGACATAAGAGATTTATCACAGAGCAGCCTGCGTCAGAAAATCGGCTTCGTTCCGCAAAAGGCCGTTCTATTCACAGGCACGGTTGCGGATAATATTCGGTACGGCAAAGAAGAAGCATCTATTGACGAAGTGAAGCATGCGGCTGAGGTGGCGCAGGCAGCAGATTTTATTTCCTCGATGGAGCAAGGGTATGATTCCGAAATAGCGCAGGGCGGCAATAATGTATCAGGCGGACAGAAGCAGCGCTTGTCGATTGCACGTGCCTTGGTTAGAAAACCGGAGATTTATGTATTCGATGACAGCTTCTCTGCGCTTGACTTCAAGACAGATGCGAAGCTCCGGGCAGCGCTGAAGTCAGAGACGACTGAATCTACGGTGCTTCTGGTCGCGCAGCGAGTCAGTACCGTTATGGATGCGGATCGTATTATTGTGCTGGATGAGGGAAGAATAGCCGGCATTGGCAATCATAAGGAGCTTATGCAATCTAGTGAGGTATATAGAGAGATCGTATCTTCACAGCTGTCAGAGGAGGAGATCGCATGAGTGAACACGAGAATCGGCAGCAGCCTCCCAAAGGTCCAGCGAAAGGCCCTGGCATGGGACCACCAGGGATGGGCGGCATGGGCATGCCTGTTGAGAAAGCGAAGAACTTCAAAGGAACGCTATCCAGACTTACGGGCTATCTCAAGCCGCATCGCTACAAGCTTCTTCTTGTATTGCTGACAGCAGTCCTCAGTACGGTGTTCAGCATTGTCAGTCCCAAAATTATGGGGCAAGCAACGACTAAGCTGTTCGAAGGCATAATGGGCAAAATGAATGATGTGCAGGGTGCGAGGATTGATTTTGACGCGATTAACCAGATTCTTCTGACATTGGTCATTCTCTATTTCATAAGTGCAGTATTCGGATACATTCAGCAGTATTTGATGGCTGGCGTTGCTCAGCGGACCGTCTATGATCTGCGCAAAGAGGTTAATGCAAAATTCGAGAAGCTTCCGCTTAAATTTTTTGATTCGAAGACGAACGGCGAAATTCTAAGCCGTGCAGTCAATGATGTTGACAACATCAGCAATACGCTTCAACAGAGTCTGACGCAATTCATAACATCGGTCATAACGCTGGTCGGCGTCATCGTGATGATGCTTACGATTAGTCCTCTAATGACACTTATAGTGTTCCTGACAATTCCTCTAAGCCTTATAGCAACGGCAGCGATCGCCAAGCGCTCGCAGCGTTATTTCGTTATGCAGCAGGCAGAGCTGGGCAGATTGAACGGGCATGTAGAGGAAATGTATACCGGACACAAGATTGTAAAAGCGTTCGGGCATGAGCAGAAATCACTTGATGAATTCAACGAAATGAACGAGAAGCTGTACGAATCAGGCTGGAAAGCACAATTCATATCCGGCATTATTATGCCGATCATGAGCTTCATCGGCAATATCGGCTATGTGCTTGTAAGCATTGTCGGTGGACTGCTCGTTACGAAGAAAGCGATTGAGCTCGGTGATATCCAGGCTTTTATCCAATACACGAGACAATTCACGATGCCGATCACACAGCTTGCCAATATTTCGAACGTTGTTCAATCTACGATTGCTTCCGCTGAACGTGTATTCGAGCTGCTCGATGAGGAAGAGGAGATTCCAGAGCTGGCGAATGCCAAGACTATTCAGCGGCCGGACGGTGCTGTTGGGTTCGATCATGTGAAGTTCGGCTACAAGCCGGAGAAGAGTCTGATTGATGATATGAATCTCGATGTGCTGCCTGGACAGACAGTTGCCATTGTCGGTCCGACTGGAGCAGGCAAGACGACTATGATCAATCTGCTTATGCGGTTCTATGAGCTTCAAGGCGGCAAGATTACGATAGACGGTATTAATATAACGGATATGAAGCGAAGCAGCCTGCGCAGTCTATTCGGGATGGTGCTTCAAGATACCTGGCTGTTCAATGGCACGATCCGCGACAATATCGGATATGGGCGTGAAGGCGCGACAGAAGAGGAAATTATACAAGCTGCGAAGGCGGCTCATGCCGATCATTTTATCCGGACGCTTCCTGATGGCTATGATACGCTGCTCAATGAAGAGGCTTCTAATATTTCACAAGGCCAGAAGCAGCTTCTTACGATTGCCCGTGCGATATTGGCCAATCCATCGATCCTCATTCTGGATGAAGCGACCAGCAGTGTCGATACGCGTACAGAAGTGTACATTCAGAAGGCGATGGGGGAGCTCATGAAGGGCAGAACAAGCTTCGTTATCGCACATCGGCTATCTACGATTCGTGATGCTAATCTTATTCTTGTAATGAATCAAGGGACCATCATTGAGCAAGGGACGCATGAGGGGCTGCTCGCTAAGGGTGATTTCTATGCAGACTTGTACAATAGCCAGTTCACTGGGAAGGCTGTCACGAGTGAGGTAGTCTAGCAGAATAGAGTAGATGAGAAGGCGAGTTCCCCAATAGGAACTCGTCTTTTTATTCTTATTAGATTCATATTTACATTAATCCATTCAGTAATTTTAAAGTTGATTAATCATTTGATTTCCATTACTATTGAATTAAATTAATGTTATTGAACATTGATTAATAATACTATTAATTTAATTTAGCTGGAGGGTTATCTGAATGGCTAACAAAATTACAATTAATGCTGACATTGCCAAAGGTACAATTAATCGCAATATTTACGGTCATTTTTCCGAGCATTTGGGCCGCTGCATTTATGAAGGGTTCTGGGTAGGGGAAGATTCAGTTATTCCAAATACGAACGGTATTCGCAACGATGTTGTGGAAGCGCTCAAAAAAATCAAGATTCCCGTTCTGCGCTGGCCAGGCGGCTGCTTCGCTGATGAGTACCACTGGAAGGACGGGATTGGTCCTAAAGAAAATCGCAAACGGATGATCAATACACATTGGGGCGGCGTTGTGGAGAACAACCATTTCGGTACCCACGAGTTTCTAATGTTATGTGAAATGCTCGAGTGCGAGCCTTACATATCGGGTAATGTGGGCAGCGGGACGGTTCAGGAAATGTCTGAATGGGTGGAGTATATGACATTCGATGGCGTATCCCCGATGGCCGAGCTGCGCAGAGCGAATGGGCAGGAGAAGGCGTGGAAAGTGAAATATTTTGGCGTCGGCAATGAGAACTGGGGCTGTGGCGGCAATATGCGTCCAGAATACTACGCTGATCTGTACCGCCAATATCAAACCTATGTGCGCAATTATGGCGATAACAAAATCCACAAAATTGCCTGTGGTCCAAATGTAGACGATTATGCGTGGATGGAGACAGTCATGCGGGAAGCGCATAGGCATATGGATGCGATTAGCCTTCATTACTATACGGTTCCGGGTGCAACTTGGGAAGACAAGGGCTCGGCGCTTGATTTCACCGAGGATGAGTGGTTTGCAACGATGAGAAAAACGCTCAAGATGGATGAGTTAATTAAGAAGCATTCCACTATTATGGACAAATACGACCCTGACAAGCGGGTTGGTCTTATCGTAGATGAGTGGGGAACTTGGTATAATGTTGAGCCGGGTACGAATCCGGGCTTCCTCTATCAACAGAACACGGTTCGCGACGCACTGGTTGCAGGCATTACATTGAACATTTTCAATGAGCACTGTGATCGGGTTGAAATGGCTAATCTCGCACAGATCGTTAACGTGCTGCAATCGGTTATTCTAACTGAGGGTGAGCAAATGGTACTTACGCCAACCTATCATATTTTTGATATGTATAAGGTGCATCAGGATGCTACTCTGCTTCAGACCAGCTATGACGCTGGCAGCTATGAGCAAGGTGACCAGCAGCTTCCACAAATTTCTGTATCCGCATCCAAAGACAGCGAAGGCAAGATTCATGTCAGCCTATGTAATCTTGACCATCAGTCTGCTGCAGAAGTCAGCATCGAGCTTCGTGGTCTGGCAGGCGCTGGTATTCAAATTACGGGTACAACACTAACTTCGGAAACGCTAAGCGGACATAACACATTCGAGCAGCCAGATGCGGTACAGCCAGCTGAATTCCAGGCCTTTACCTTGCAGGGTACGACTGTTGCGGCTACTCTTGCTCCAATGTCTGTAACCGTACTGGAATTCATTGCGGAATAGCAGGCGCGGAAGATGGACAATCCAAGAGGCTGCAAAGGCTGCAGTGACAGCTATAAGGTAACGGATGAGCAGATTAAGAGAATTCTGTCTGCTCCTATGTTCCAATATCCCATCAGCGTTCCGGATGATGTCTATGAGGAGCGTCTAAGCTCATGCGCGGCATGTCCGAGGCTAATGCCAGATCGATCGACCTGCTCGCTATGCGGTTGTATTGTACAGGTTGCAGCGAAGTATAGGAATAGAAGCTGTCCAAGTCCAGATGATAGACGTTGGTCTGCCATTGAACAATATTCAGCAGGATGAGCGGTTGTGTAAATGAATGTAGGAGTGATCAGCATGAAAGCACCTTTGTTTCGTGATCCCATCTTCGATGGTGCTGCGGACCCCGTCGTCATCTGGAATCGCCAAGCGCAGGAATGGTGGATCATCTATACGAACAGACGAGCAGCAGCTGAAGGGCCTAAGTTCGCTTGGGTACATGGCACCGATCTAGGCGTAGCTTCATCATCCGATGGCGGTCAGAGCTGGAAGTATAGAGGTACTCTAACAGGACTGGATATCGAGTGGGGACGCAACACGTTCTGGGCACCGGAATTGATATGGCATAATGGGCTTTATCATATGTATGTCAGCTATATTCAGGGAGTACCTGATGATTGGGCGGGTCACAAACGCGAAATATTCCATTATACAAGCCCGGACTTATTGAATTGGACCTTCATCTCGAATGTGGTACTTAGCTCGAGCCGTGTCATTGATGCTTGTATCTATGAGCTGCCGGAAGGCCGCTTCCGAATGTGGTATAAGGATGAGGACAACCATTCGCATACTTATGCGGCGGAGAGCGATGATCTATACTCATGGCAAGTGACTGGTCCTGTTATTACAGGCCGCGCCCACGAAGGACCTAATGTATTCCGCTTCAAGGATTTCTATTGGATGATCGTAGATGAATGGAGAGGACAAGGCGTGTACCGATCGGAGGATCTGGAATCGTGGGAGTGGAATGGTCTTATCCTGGATCAACCGGGCTCACGGGAGGATGATGGAACGATCGGACTGCATGCGGATGTAGTGGTGCAAGACGACCAAGCTTATATTTTCTATTTCACCCACCCGGATCGGCGGGGTGCGCTCGATCAAGGCAATCAGGAGCAAAACTATGCAACGCGTCGTTCTTCCTTACAGGTCGCTAAGCTTGATGTGAAGGACGGTCTACTCGTATGCGATAGAGATGAGCCCTTCGAGCTTAAGCTTCAGCCAGACAATTAAACGGTCTTACAATTAAGAGCAGCGGCATAGTGCCGCTGCTCTTATTCTAACTGTAAGGTGGAATTATAAAAGCCTAGCTCAGAACGAGTACCCCGTATCGTTCTAGCGTTATTGTCCCGTTAAGCTCTCTGCCGGTAAGAAGATCGACTTTCTCTTCTTTGAGAGTCAGCTCAACCGTTTCTTCACTGTAATTGAGCAGGAATGATAGCGGTCCGGACTCGCCTTCACGAATGACGAGCTCTACCTGCTTAGGCAGCTCCAGCCATTGTGCAGCTGGGGAAGTTAACTCAAGCTGCTCAAGAATGCGGCCAGCTGCATCCTCGTTGAACACCGCACCGTAATACCAAGCGAAGCCTTGGCCGAATGCATTGCGGGTAACGGAAGGCTTGCCAGCATAATAGTCGGAAGCATATTCCGCCATAACTTGAACGGTGCTGCTCTGAGCCGCTAACACATCATTGAAATCATCGGCCTGTGTCAGCTCCGAACGGCCATCCTTCCAGCTCATGAAGGTAGCTTGGCGAGTACCTTTTACATGAGTGAACTCCTCGACTGAGATACCGCATAGATTAGCGGCGGCACCTGGGAATGGACGCATATAGCAGTGGCCATCCTCATTCTTATAGCCTGTCCGGCACCCGAAGATAATGGTTCCGCCCTCACTCACATATTGCTCTAGAATAGCAGCTGTCTCATCACGCAGAATGGCAGGATGCGGATAGATAAGGACGCTATATTTCTTCAGATCCTCAACCGTTGTATTGCTGCGCATGTACAATACATCGCTTGGAATATGCCGCTGCTGCAGCGCTTTGAACCACTCTTTGCCGCTCTTCCAAGCGAATGGTCCATGCCAAATATCGTATTCGCCATCCCATTCGTTATCATAGTCGCGCATAATCGCAACATTTGCTTTATTCTTCGTGCCGACAATTCGGCTGCCTGCCAAAGCGAGCTCAGAACCGATCTGACCTGCTTCGCGTACTCGGCGGTTAGGCTGGTTGTGGTAGTCATTCAATCCATGCCAATAAATCTCGTTGCCAACCGTTGCGGTTCTCCAGCGGAAGTAGAGCACCATATCAGCTCCATGTGCGATGGATTGATAAGTCCAGAGTCTCATCTGGCCGGGCTTGGGAGATGGCATATCCATTCGGTTCACCCAACCGCCTGGACCGGATTGCTGCTCCATAATGCAGAAGTTAGGAGAGATCGAGCGCACCGCTCCTAATGATAAGCTCCAGCCGCGATCCAGAAGCGGATTGTTCTCTGCTTGATCATAATAGATCGAAGAGAACTGCGGATAGGAATCATAGCTGAAAAAGTCAAGCAGCTCGTCAGTCATCCGATGACTATCCAGATGCCCGAATAGTCCATTCGTCGTAACCCAGTGATTCGGTGCTATTTCACGTATAATATCGGCTTGTACCTTAGCATATGAAATCGTGTTGTCGGAGATGAAGCGTTTCTCATCCAGCGCCTGATGCGGGTTTGGCTGGCGATCAGCTGGTGTCGGCCGTGGAAGATACACCTGTGACCAGTCCGAGTAGGTCTGGTTCCAGAACACGGCTCCCCATGCGTGATTCAGCTTCTCAAGCGTGCCATATTTATTCTGCAGCCATTGCCTGAAGGCGAGATGGTCTGCCGGTGAATAAAATTCACTAATTTCACAGTTGAACTCATTATCGATCTGCCAGCCTATTACAGCTGGATGATCATGATAATGCTCAGCCATCGCTCGTGCAATCTTGCCTGACAGCTCCCGATATTTCGGGCTGCTGTAATTCGTATGGCGGCGCAGGCCATGCTGCAGCGTGACACCTTCAAAGGTCACATTCAGTACTTCCGGATACTTCTCTGTAAGCCAGGCTGGAGGAGTAGCTGTAGGTGTTCCGATAATGACTTGTATCCCATATTGATGTGCAAGATTAAGTACACGGTCGAATAGATCGAATTCGAACACGCCTTCTTCCGGCTCGAAGATCGACCATGCAAATTCAGCAACACGAATGACGGAGAAGCCGAGCTCCTTCATGCGGCGCAGATCATCCTCCCATAGCTCTTCCTTCCAATGCTCCGGATAGTAGCAAGCACCTAGATTAAACTGATCAGTGGCTGGTTGCATGATGTTGTCCTCCCGTTTGTTTATGATAATATATTGCTATTGTATGTCTATTTAGTTATTGTAAAATCAATAAAGATATTCGTAAATAATAGATTATTGCTCTCAATGTGAATATATTGCTTAATTATCGTGCAAGGCAGGGAAAGAGGCGAGAGGATGCGAACGAACTATTTTTTGCCGGAGCCGGCTGTCAGTAAATATGCCTGTTATCCCGAATCACTCGGAAGATATAATCAATTCCCACAGCATGAAGAGCGCCGAGCAGAGGGGATGATTGCCTATTATAATCTGCATATCGTGTGCGGTGGGAAAGGCTTCGTACATCATAATGGCCGCCCGATGATTCTGAAGGAGGGGGATGGGTTTTTGTTCCCTCAAGGGGCGTACCAGCATTATGGGGCTGACCCGGACGATCCATGGGATATCCGCTGGATTCATTTTGCCGCTATACCTGCCCTTCCCATGCTGCGAGATGTGGATGCCTCTGGCTTGTGGCTGTTTATGGTGTCGGATGCCGCTCGCATTGCGGAGCTGACGGAGCAGATGTATACGCTGTGCGAGCCCTATGAAACAAAAAGCGAGCCTAGAATGTCGGCGCTTCTGTATGAGCTGCTGGCGGAGCTCGTCCATAATACAGAGAGGCTGGAACAGGATTCGATCCCGTCTTACAAGAAAGACTCCATACGAAGAGTGGCCGATCAGATTCGAAGCCGCTGCGGCGATCCATGGACATTATCTGCGATGGCTGAGCTATCCGGCTACAGCCCCTATTATTTTCTCCGATTATTTCAAGAGATCATTGGGAAAACACCGAATCATTATTTGACCGATTGTCGAATAGCGGCAGCCAAAGGCCTTCTAGTGACGACGAATCTGCCAATTGGAGAAGTAGCAGCTCGAACGGGCTTCGCGCAAGCAAGTTATTTTATCCGAGTATTCAAAAAAGCAGAGGGCTTGTCACCGAAGGTATACAGGGAAATTTACGGCTAGGGCAGCCTCTGCAATTAGGGTGCCAAAGACAGCAAATAGTTGGTGTATTTACCGATTTCATTCGAAACTTGACACAGAAAAAGCCGGCAAATCAAGGTGCCGGCTTCTTCTGCGTTGCTATATATATAAATAATGGGGTTGATAGTTATTATGATGGCTGAACCTTAAGAAAAGCTGAATTTCGGATAACAATAGCATTAAAAATGAGCAGATAGGCTGGCAATAATTTGAGGGGAGATTTTTTACTGCAAAAAAATATTTCGCCAAAAAAAGACGTTTCATTCTGTTTCACGACCTTAAAAGTGAGAGGAAAGTTGAAAAATACGAGCGTTTTCATTGTAGAAGATAGTCGTTTTATGTAGGAATATCTCTATATTTGTAATCTAATTGGAGAAAATAGAAATATTTACAAATTTAAGAATCCATACTATGATGGAAAAGCAGGAAATACAACCTGAGGGCTATGCTTTCTAGCACATGTGAATGTGATAGGACAACCCCGTTTCTCCGCTTAGGCGAGAACGGGGTTGTTTTGTGTACATTCATACTCAGCATGCTTATTCTCAGATTTCAGGAGGTGAAGGGAGGGATATCGCGTATTGATCAAAGGCAGGGAGGAGATTATCCATGTCATTACAATCTAGTATCTTGGTCATTGATGGCTTTCGTGCAAGTAAATTAAACAACGAAAGAAAGTTGTTCGTGTACTTGCCTCCCAGCTATGAAGGGAGCGTATCTTACAATTACCCGGTCTTATACATGCATGCAGGGCAGCGAGCCTTCGATCCATTACAGCCTGGCACCGAGTCATGGCGCATTCATCATGCCGCTGATCGGCTCATCAGAGAAGGCGCTATGGACGAGATTATTATCGTTGCCATTGCACATGTCCGTCCAGTTCACTCTAATGAATATTATCATTTCACTGCACCAGTTGCTGAAGCCGAGAGCATCGCATGCTCGGGTCTAGATTACGAGGACTTCATCATTAACGAGGTTAAGCCATATATTGATTCAGAATTTCGGACGCTTCAGGGTCCGGAGAATACGGGCCTTATCGGTTCATCTGCAGGTGGATTAGCCACGTATCACATGGGTTTTAGACATCCAGATGTATTCGGCAAGCTGATCATGCTCTCGCCTTATTTTATCAAAGCGCAGCTGAATGATGAGTCCGAGACAGGGCTGTACGAGGAAGTGCTGTACCGATCGTATGCATTGCAAGGCAAGCGTCCGCTTAAGGTATGGATGGATATCGGGGATTCTGAGGGCTTATTCCTGCCCAGACATGTTCGTGATGTTGCATCCAGCTTAATGGATCAAGGGTTCCGATATGGTGAGGAGCTCGGTTATCTGGAGCAGCTGGATGCTGCGCATCAGGAGACGGATTGGGGAGACAGAGTTCATATTCCCTTGCTGTTCATGTTCGGCCGGATCGGGACGCCAGTATCTCTGGCATTCAACGGCAGGAATCAAGTCGGCTTGTCAGGCGGTATGAGCGTCTATATTAATCCTATCCTCCGTTATGACAGCGGGTTTGCTCTTAGTGTCCTGAATGGGACCTATTATGTGGACAATCCTGATGTGCTCGAGGTTCGCCCAGACGGCCAGCTAATACCGAAAGGTCTAGGGAAGACGAATGTAACACTTACAGCAGGAGGTCTAGTTGTTTCTGGTACTTATACGGTTATACAGGAGCTGTCGGATTGTGTATCGGTCAGTTTCCATGTAGAGGTGCCAACAGAGGCTTCCCCAGTTCCAGAAATATTCGGAGGAATGGGTATGAGGCTGAGCCGCACGGATAGCAATCTATTCACAGGCCAGTTCAAGGTGCCAAGAGATAGTGGTTACCGCTTCCGCTTCACGAAGGGGTTCCGGAATTTTGAATCAAATATCGAAGGCCATGTCATTCCAAATCGTGTCTTTCGTGCATCCATTGATATGGTTCTTCATTATAAAGTCGAGAATTGGGAAAGAAACGTAATCCCATCGGCGGAGAGGAGGAGCCATGCAAGCCCAACCTTTTAATCCCACTATGGATATACCTTATTATTATCCCTGTAATTTGCCCCTCATCCACGAAACGCTGAAGCAGCAAGGCTCGTTCAGTAGTCTCGGTCTTATTGCAAATTCTAGAATGTACGGCTTGCCTGCATGCTCAAGTGCAGGGCTCATTAAGACTTATTTCCATAAGCTGGATTATGAAGACCCGATCTGGACTATGAAAGGAAGAATTGAATATTCCGGGCTTGAGGAAGGGCTTATTCAGATAAAACAGCGTGTTGACGAAGGAGAACTGCTGCTTGCAACTGGAACAAGCTACTATCTGCCTTACTGTGAGGATTATCTAAGTAGCAAGTACATTGAGAAGCTGGTAGAGCCAACTTCACGGTTGTATCTGGCTGACCATTGGTTAGCTGTATATGGCATGGACGGTGACCATGTAATGGTATACGATCCGGTGCCATCCCGCTATCAAGGCCCTATATCGCTGAAGTCATTCGATGATTTCTGGAAGGGCAATAAGAACATTCCTGAACTCGCTGGAGCCAAAGTCAAGGAAGAGCTGCATGCGTATTGTGTGATTGATATTGGGGCGCAAGAGAAGCTGACGCTAGCCTCTTACAAGGAGGTGCTGCAGCGGACACTCGCTACTCAGGCTCATGAGTATTTGTCTGCTCAGGAGGTAAGAGAAGGAGATCGCATCTATTATTTTGGCCATGCGGTTTCTCTGCAGCTGCTCAAGACCCTGCACCATGGCTTAGCAGAAGGAAAGACTGCTGCGAACGCCATTTCAGGATTTCTATTCGATATGAGATGGAGCAGATATTTTTTCCGAGATCTGTTAGTTGAGCTAGCTGCCGTCATGGGTTCACCATACTCTGCATACGTCTCTGAATTCAGTGAGATTATTGCGGAATGGGAAGGAGCTCACAAGCTGCTGCAAGGACGTGCTGCAATGAATCAACCAGCAGAACGGGCTATGCAGCTGAGTACACAGCTGGAGAAGCTTCTGAAGAGAGAACAGCAATTCTACGAATCGGTCTGGGCAGCACATCGTACCGTCGGATTGTTCCAGAAAAGGGATAGCCATATTGGAGAAACCGGTTTCTCTAAAAAGGAGACGCTGCTGCGAATCGTTCTGGATAGCTGCAAGGAGCTTAATTTGTTTCACAACGGCACCATTGCCTTAGAGCTTGGGTCACAAGCTCCGCTCTACGGACGCAATGGCAATCTGGATTCACTCGGACTCGTCTCCTTGCTGGCGTCTGTTGAACAGGGAATTGAAGAAGAGCTGGGAGTCGGTCTAGCTTTATCAGCCGAACCATCATCTACGCTGACTGATAGTCCATACCGTACCGTTGATAGCCTGGTTGGGTATCTCTACTCCCATTTGGATAAGGCTGTTTGAGAAGGGGGAATGTTGGATGATTGCCAGTTTCCTTATGGATCGATTCGCAAAGTTTGATTCACAACCATCGTTCGTCTGGCAAGACAAGGCGTATTCTTATGCATGGCTGGTCCAACAGGCTGCGCAGATGAAGCTTCAATTGCAGCAGGAAGGGATTGCCGGCAATGTTGTCTCATTAGAAGAGGATTATTCTCCTTACGCTGTAGCAGCCATGCTTGCATTGTTCGAGCAGGATTGCATCGTCTTACCGATAGACAAGAGGCTAGTCGAAGCCAAGAAGCTGGAGTATCTAGATATTGGGGAAGCTGAGAAGCGAATTCAAGCTGGAGAGAATGGTCTTCAGATCCGCTCGCATAGAGAAAGACCGCCGGAGCATCCCTTGCTGATCTCTTTGCTGCAGGAGGAAGTTGGAGGGTTAGTTATTTTCTCATCGGGCTCGACTGGGAAGAGCAAGGCTGCTGTTCATCGGCTTGATCGGCTGCTTCACAAATTTCAAACAGAAGGCCGAGCGAAGCGAACGATCCCATTCATGATGTTCGATCATATTGGGGGAATGAATACACTGCTTCAGACGCTGGCGAACGGGGGCTGTCTGTATATTCTGGAAGACCGATCCCCGGCGGAGGTATGCAAGACGATCGAGCAATACCGAGTTGAAGCGCTGCCCGTATCGCCAACCTTTCTTAATTTATTACTGCTAAGCGGGGTGTATCAGGACTTCGATTTATCCAGTCTAGAGGTCGTCTCTTATGGCTCTGAGGTGATGCCCGAAAATACGCTGACGGCATGGAATGCGCAGTTCCCAACAGTGAGAACTGTGCAAGCGTATGGCATGTCCGAGCTAGGCATTCTCCAGACCAAATCCAAAGGCTCCGACTCGCTCATGTTCTCCCTGAAGAACGATGAAGTACAGTTCCGAATCGTAGATGGGATGCTTGAGGTGAAGGCAGCGACAGCAATGGTTGGGTATCTGAACAGACCTGACCCGTTCACAGAGGATGGCTGGCTTCGGACAGGGGATGAAGTCGTTGCTGAAGGCGAATATATCCGGATTCTTGGTCGACGTTCTGAAATTATAAATGTAGGCGGAGAGAAGGTATATCCTGCCGAGGTTGAGAGTGTGCTGCAGCTCATTAGCGCTATCGAAGAGGTTGTTGTTAGTGCGGAGCCAAGCGGGATAACCGGACAGCTCGTCAAGGCGACGGTGAAGCTGCGAACGGAACGCGAGCATAGCCTGAGTGAGCTTAGACGCGAGATTTGGGATTTCTGTCGAGACAAGCTGCCTGCTCACAAAATCCCGCAAAAGATTGTCATTACAAGTGAGTCATTGGTGAGTGAGCGAATGAAAAAAATCAGGATGCCTCAGCAAGATGCTGCGAGCTACGAAAAAACCATTTGAGGAGTGGATTATATTATGCCAGTAACTACACAACGTTTTGCGAAAGAGCTCGAGCAGCTTCATCAAGATGGGTATGTATTGTTCAAAAACGTACTTAGCCCGCAGGAAGTGGCACTTGTTAAGGCCGGCATTCAGCAAGCGTTCGAGGGCAAAGACAGCACCGTTATGCTTCAAGGTCCAATGTTCGAGAAGGGTGAGGTGTTCGAGAACATCGTAGATCATCCTATCATCAGCGAATTTATCGAAGAGATTCTTGGACCGGACTGTCAGCTTAGCAGCATGAATGGCATGCGGACCTTGAAGAACACCGGCGTTAGCAAATGGCATGTGGATGAAGCCCTGTTCTTCCCGCTTCCCGTTGGCGTTGAGCTTGATCCTCGCATTCAAGTGCCAGTCTATTTAATGAACGGCCTGTATTATTTGGATGATATTACGGAGGATCTGGGTCCTACACAAGTAGTGCCTGGCTCCCACCGTGCAGGCAAGCATCTGGATTTCACGGAGGAAATCGAGTCTTACAAAGGACAAGAAGCAGTGTCTGTACTGGCAGAGGCCGGAGACTGCCTCGTATTCAACAGCCAAATATGGCATAGAGGCGCCAAGAACCAGAGTGATAGCCCTAGATATGTGCAGCAGATTATTTATCGCAAGAAATTCATTGTTCCCCACATGACTTATGACAATAACAGCTATTATCAAGTTCCAGATGAGATTGCACAGCGTGCGAATCCGCGCCGCAAGCGTCTAATGGGCTATAACGAAACGATCTTTTAAATTAATAATTCAGGTTTAGAACAAGGACAACAGGAGGTCTCGATCACAATCGGGATCTCCTGTTCTACAAGTGCTGATCCCCTAATATGCCGGTGCAATCGTTTCAATTCAAATAACGGAGGCGATTATGGTGTCTTTATTGATGAGGAAGCGTTATAGAGTTTCAACTTCTGTAAGTGGTGAGTCTCTATGTTGAACTCGAGCTGCTGCATTTATCAAATCGTAACCGACCGTTTCTATAATGGCGACAGTACAACGAACCCAGAAGGTCATTTGTTTAGTCCGGACGGCTCTAACTTGCGCAAATATTTGGGTGGCGATTGGCAAGGAACAATTCATCACATACAGGAGGGTTATTTCGCTGAGCTGGGTATTGGAGCGATACTCATCTCCCAGCCTGTCGAGAATGTGGCTACAAGCCTGCCAGATGAGCTTGGTACGACCTCTTATCATGGCTATTGGCCGAGGGACTTCTTGAAGCCTAATCCTTACTTCGGTACGATTGAACAATTCGATGAGCTAATTCGTGTGGCACACGCCAATCATATAAAAGTGCTAATTGATTTCACCCCTAATCACACTTCTCCTGCCCTAGAGACCGTATTGGACTATATGGAGAACGGTGTGCTGTACCATAATGGCGAGAAGCTGGCTTCCTATACAGGTGATACGGATCGTGTATTTCTGCATAATGGCGGCACTGATTTCCTTAGCTATGAGAATTCGGTCTATCGTAACTTGTATGACTTAGCCAGCTTTAATCATTTGAATCCACTCGTTGATCGTGTGCTGCGAGAGGGAATTGCCTTCTGGATTAACCGCGGGATAGACGGCATACGAATAGATGCTGCTAAGCATGTTCCACCAGGCTGGCTGAAATCCTTGACAGGCTATATCCATTCTATTAAACCAGTCTTTATATTCGGAGAATGGTTCTTGCTCGAGAAGGAAAGTCCTGCAGAGAATGCCAGCTTCGCCAATAGGAGCGGTATGAGCCTGCTGAACTTTCCCTTTTGCCATGCGGTTCGGCAAGCGCTGAATGGTGCTGAGGGCTTGCAATCACTTGCAGCTGTGTGGGAGGCGACCCAGAACCACTATACTTGGACTGATGATCAAGTGCTGTTCGTAGATAACCATGATATGTCAAGATTCACTGTAGAAGATACAAGACTGACTGACCTCGCGCTTGTCCTGCTGCTTACCTCCCAAGGAACGCCGATGATCTATTATGGGACGGAGCAGTACATGACAGGAGAGAGTGATCCAGAAAATCGCAGCATGATGATTTCCTTCGATCGAACGACTCCCGCCTTCCGGATTATTGCAAGATTAAGCAGGCTGAGGAGCAGCAATACGGCAGCTGCCTATGGAACCGTAAAAGTTCTTTATTGTGAGGAGAAGATAATCATATATGAGAAGCAGCAATCATCTGATATCCTCGTTGTTATGATTAATCTGAATGAAACTGCTGTGAATTCGATTGCTGTCGCTACAGCTCTTCCGGAGGGGGTGTATACAAGCGAGCTTGCCGAGGTATGGGCTTCCGGCGAGCTTAGGGTGGATGCGAGCGGGACGGCAATCGCTGCCATCCCGCCAAGCAGCGCATCGGTATATGCGATGACAAGCGTGAGCAGACCGGCGGAGCTATTCAGCTTTTATCCACGGATGACGGCATCTGGCAATACACTCCACCTCTATGGGAAAGGGCTTGGAGAAGCAGCCGGTCATGTCGTTATAGGTGGGAAATCAGCTAAGCTTATCTCGTGGGCAGCTGATACGATTACGGTAGAAATTCCAGTGTTAGCTGCGGGCTATCAGTCCATTCTTGTGACAACGAATAGGGGAGAGTGCTGCAGCTTAGCGTCCGATCTGGAGGTGTTAACGGATGTGCCGGTAACGGTCCGGTTTGTCGTAATGAATGCCCGCACGAATTATGGAGAGGATCTCTTCATGTCCGGCAATTTGTTCGAGCTGGGGGAATGGCAGCCTGATCGCTCGACAGGTCCTTTTTTTAACAACATTATGTATACCTACCCGACTTGGTATTACGATATTAGTCTTCCGGTTGGGAAGGAGATCGAGTTTAAGTTTTTCCGGAGAGATCGCTCTGGCAGAGTCATCTGGCAGGAAGGGGACAAACACAGCTTCACAGCCCCGATCGCGGGAACGAGTGAGGTTATTGTGCAGTGGTAACAGCTGCGGGTAGCGGCTAGCGATAGATCTAGCCGCTATCCTTTTTGTATTTTTCGATAATCGGTAGGCGAGCAGCCCAGCAATTTTTTGAACATTCTCGAGAAATAATACGGGTCATCGAGCCCAACCAAGCTCCCAATTTCTCTGATGCTTAGGTCAGAGAGGTCGAGCAATTGACTGGCACGCTGCATTTTCATCCGTAGAAAATAATCGATTGGCGGATACCCGGTAGCTTCATTAAATAAATGAATCAGATGCTGCTTGGATATGCCCGTATGCTTCGCGAGCTCAGGCAAAGTAATCGCGCCATCCACATGCTCAGCCATATACCCGATCGCTTGCTCCATGTATTGCTCTCGTCTCTCCTCCTTATGCGTCCGACTGGCGGATAACCCAATGACACTGATTAAATACCGCATCGTCTGTGCGATCTGGATGTGATGCGGAAGCGAGTAAGCTTTGGCGGTCAGCAGGTCATAGCATTGATCGAATAGCTCCGTAAACTTCATATAGCTGTTAAGCGGAATTTGCAGGGCAGCTGAGCCTAGGCTGAAGCTGTGAATGAATGCGGCAGCATCCTCTCCATTGAAGTGGAACCAATAGATGCTCCATGGATTGTCTGCTGCAGCTCCATAACGATGAGGTGTTCCTGCCGGGATGACGAAGAGCGAATGGGCCTTAAGCTGCACCTGCTTCTCGTTGTCCAGCTCAATATAGCCTTCTCCCTTCGAGCAATAGATCAGGATGAAGGAGTCACAGCCTTCAGCTCGTTCTCTATAATGATTGTAGGCAGTCGGGTAATAGCCGATGTCCGTCACATAGAAGGAGCGAATAAGTGGATGCGCGGTTAGTTCATTCACAACGTATTCGGGCACAATAAACAGCTTCTCTGCTTCCAATCGATCCTGTTTTTTGAATGCTGCCATTTGAGCCTACCCCCTGGTATATATCAATATATACATAAACGCTTGCTTGTCCAAAAATTGTCCAACATAATTCGGCTTACGTCAATCTCCATCTAATTGCAATGCCGTTGTAGAGCCTACCCTTCTCAAGCAGCCCATTTCATAGAATGTGTCATGTTCTGTGCCTTTGCGCGGACAACCTCGACCCTTGCTGCATATGATAGATTACAACTTGAGGAAAGAGGGGTGACGGGTGTTGCCGTCAGTCATATACTGCGCTGTATGTGCCTTTTTTGGCTCGATTATCACATTTGCTTTTGGAGGATGGATGGAATCTTTAACTCTATTAATAGTCGCAATGGGAATTGATTATGTGTCTGGTGTAGCCGCATCGATTAAAGAAGGCAGAGGTTTGAACAGCATGTTCGGTGCATGGGGATTAGCGCGCAAGGGACTGATGCTGCTCGTCATTCTGCTCGCTCACCGGGTCGATATTCTGTTGGGAACAGACAATGTCACGATGGGGGCAGCTATTTACTTCTATCTGGCTAATGAGTTTATTTCCATAACGGAAAACTACGGGAGACTCGGCCTGCCGATGCCGGAGAGCTTGCGCAAAATTATTCAAGTGTTAAAAGACAAGAAATAAGAGGTATGGCAGTTGCATAAAAGTGAGGTTCTTCGTTATAATAGGAACAAATGTTCTTATTCTGGAGGGGTTCGCAATGGCCACGAGTATCAAAGAAAATAAGGGCAATGCTTATACAGCTGTTCATCCACCTGTACAAACAGAGGAAGAGCTTGAGCTAGTTAAGCATTATGTGCTGCTCGGAATTGTAATGCGAATTCTGGATCATGACATACGTGTGATGGGGACAGCATCCATCAAGCTGCCTCGTTTGTATGAGTCCATGCTTAGAGCGGTCCAAGACCGTGTACTGCTCGATCTGGCTGATATCCGCCAACGATTCAGAGAGGCTGGCATTAAGCTGCCGGAGGAGCAGCGGGATAAGGAAGGTCTGCGTGCTTCCTATAGCTGCCGAGGTCGCTCGCATCAATTTGTTAGCGGATGGGGATTTCTGAAATCTGAATCAGAGCGTGTGCTTAAGCAATATTTACAGGGTTAACCAATAAAAGTTCATTGTTTTGCCATAATCTCCAAAAAAGTTTTCTCCATTCCAAAGTTTAAGGTTGAGAACTTCGGACGATCTTATGTAATATAAGAAGTAAACATTAAGATCGTAAAGGGGAGCACGTAGCAATGCACAAATGGATTATGTTCGTATTATTTACAGCGGCATCTCTTCTCGGGGTCTATTTGCTGACATTCGGCCTTCCGGAGAAGCCGGTTGATGAGACTGCATCGTTGCCACCAGGTACCGTAATGGTGAAGGTAGAAGCTAACAGCGATTTCACGTTCGGCGAGGAAGAATACAAAGTAAAAGTAGGAGATAAGGTTATTCTGAAGCTTCAGAATAAAACCGGTATCCACGGCATCAAAATTGACGAGCTTGGCGTAGATTTGAGCGGAGACAATCTCCAGACGGATCTCGAGTTCGACAAGCCAGGCGAGTATGAGATTCATTGCTCCATTCCTTGCGGAGCGGGTCATGCCGAAATGGTAACGAAGCTGATTGTTGAAGCAGCTTAAGAGCTTTAGAATAAGGAAAGAGGAGCCTTGCGGCTCCTCTTTCCTTATTCTAGCTTGTCTCAGAATCACGGCTGCGGCTTCGAGCAATAAGAATATCGGCGATGTAGCCGAGCAGCGCCCAGGATGCCACGGTTAATACATACATAAGCATGACACTAACGTCATGCACATTGACGAACATATCGACGAACCAAGCTGGAATGCTGAACATAAAGAACACGAAATTGTGCGGGTCATAGCCTGTTGAATTGAACAGACAGAGTGCCAGCCCGATAATCGCGGCTGCGATCGTAACCGGATAGCGCATAACGTACCGATCCTTTCTCAACTAGACATTGCCGTAATACGACTGCTTGGGTTATTATGTGACAAAAGGATAATTGCCATTCGAAGAAGGGAGCAACACCATAATGCTTACACATATCGTGTTTTTCAAATTAAAAGATGGAAGCGCAGAGAGCGTTGAGCGTACTGCCCAAGTACTAAGAAACATGGAAGGCCAGATCGAGGAGCTGAAGTCCATTGAGGTAGGTGTGGACGTGGTTCATTCGGAGCGCTCTTATCATATTGCACTCATCACGAAATTCGATTCGCTGGAAGGACTAGACGCTTACCAGGTTCATCCGGTACATAAAAAAGTGATCGAGCACATGTCTCAGGTGCGCGAGGCTTCTGTAAGCGTGGATTTTGAAAGCTAAAAAAGGGGCGTTAGCAATCCATGGGTGACGTATATCAGATGATGACCTATTTGCTCGTCATCATTGTGAGCAGCATTGTGATGGTGGCATGGCTCAAAATGAAAGCGAAGAACAAAAACAAAAAGCAAGGCTGAAAGCGGGTTGAACATTGATGTATTATGTGAATCGCGAACAGATTTCTGTCAGGCTGCAAGTCATACCTGATATTGCAGCAGCATTACAAGCACTAAGTCAGGATTGGCAAGGAAGCTTGCTGCAAGGCCTCGCTCAGGAGCGGGCACTGCATCTGGCAATAGAGACAGTAACAGATGTTGGAAGCTATCTTATTGATGGCTTCATATTGCGTGATGCGAGCAGCTACGAAGACATTATCGAGATTACTGGCGAGGCTGAAGCGTTCCCTAAGGAGCTCACTGTCCCCTTGATCGAGCTCGTGAAGCTTCGGAAGCCGCTGGTTCAAGATTATTTCACGTGGGCAAGGGAAGAGCTTCATCCAGCCGTTCGAGAGCTGCCTGAGCAGCTGCTTACCTTCAAGTCGGCAGTGGAGCAATATTTGGTACAGGAGCTAGGACAATAGTCGTTATAGATTTACGAAAACATCGAAATACGGTAAAATGGCCCTAATAAGCCTGCAAGGGTGGTGATGGGTTTGAAGCTGAATAAACAACGAACGGCAGGAATGGAGCCGGAAACACGAAGCGTCGATGGTTCTACTCGCCAGCGTATCATGCTTCTGCTCAAAACAAATGGCCGAATGGTTGCAGGGCAGCTATCCAGCGAGATCGGCTTAACCGAAATGGCGATAAGAAGACATATGTACGCGCTTGAGCGCGATGGCGTCGTTAACGTCGTATCAGTGAAGCAGCCAATGGGCAGACCGCTGCACGCTTTTGAATTGACGGAGCAGTCGGATGACCGTTTTCCCAAAAATTATGGGCTTCTAGCACTTGATTTGCTTGATGAGTTAGCTGAGGACCCGGATACGGTGAATCTTATCAATCGAATGTTCGAGGGTCGTAAGCAAAAGCTGCTTAAGCGGTACCAGCCGAGGATGGCAGATAAAACGTTAGAGCAGAAAGTGACTGAGCTTGCTGCTATACAGAATGCCGGTGGTTATATGGCAGCTATAGAGCGCGAAGAAGAAGGTCATTATATATTGAATGAATATAATTGTCCGATCGCACAGGTCGCTGGTCAATATCAACAGGCGTGCCATTGTGAGCTGTCACTGTTCCAATCTCTTCTGCAGACGCAGGTGGAGCGAACAGAATGTCTCGCCAAAGGCGGGAGCAAGTGCAGCTATCGGATCGGCAGTGCTTAAACCTCATAGCATAACGGGATAGCCAATGCACGAAATGTAGGGATAGGATCTCCTTACAATTCGTGCATTGGTTTTTTTTGTGCCCCTTGTGTCAAGACGAGCCCATGCTGCTTATAATGGCATTATGAAATGGGCATTCGCCCTTATTCGCTCGGAGGTGGCATCATGACGGCAATGGAATGGAGTACGCTGGCAGCAACTCTGGCGTTCATCGTATTGGTGAGCGGCTTGCTGCTCGGCATACGAGTGGCGCTAGCCCGGTTAGCCGCTATGCAGGTAACAGCAGAAGCCCTTCAACAGGACTTGAAGGCAGTAACCGTTAAGCTCAGCGGCTTGGCAGTGGAAGCGGAGCAGACAATTCACACGGCCCATGAGCAGCTTCAATCAGCCAATCGGTTGTTCGAAGCGGCAAGGCACATCGGAGATTCAATCGCGCATACGACTTCTGCAGTCAAGCGTGTTTCGGGGGTGTTAGCACAATCTGCAGAACAGCATGCAGAACGAGCGACAACCAAGCGCCAGATCGGCGAGGCACTTGAATGGGCGGAGGTTGGTATGGCAGCATGGCAGCTTTGGCAAACTAATCGAAAGCGCCATAATGAATCTGAGCAAGCGCAGAAGGGCGAAGGGTACCATAACAATGAAGGGAGCGAATAAGATGTCAACTCACAAACAAACGAAGGGCTTTCTAATTGGGGCACTGGCAGGTGGTGTTGTAGGTTCGATAACAGCCTTACTGCTAGCGCCAAAAGCTGGCAAGGAGCTTCGCCAGGATATAGCGGTTGGAGCAACGAAGGTACAGGAGACTACGGTAAAGGTAGCTGGTCAAGTAGGTGAAACGACTGGCCGCATTGCGAAGCAAATCGGAGATCAAGCGATTCAAGCAGCAGATAAGGCTAAGCATGCGGCTGGCAATGTCGTAGCCAGTGTGAAAAATTGGCGTCATGACGAGGCTGAGGATGTAATCATTACAGCTGGAGACAGCAGCGATGAAGCCGAGACAGCTGGGACGGTTACAGAGGAAGAGCAGCAATTGCAGACAATTAGCTAGTGTTCACGACTAAAGCCGGAATCTCACCCCCCTGAGATTCCGGCTTTTTACATAGCTGCTGGCATATCCGTAGTTCTCAAGGCGACACTTTAGCGAGCTTCCTTGAACCTTGTCCTTTTTTGCGTTAAGATGTAGGTACGTTTTTGTGCCTGTATTCATATGCTATTGAAGTCTTACGTCACAACAAACGACAATTCAGCTTAAGAAAGCGGTGTGTTTGTGCAGCAACCGATTGCGATACTAGACTCAGGCGTAGGCGGCTTAACCGTCGCGAGAGAGGTCATGCGCCAACTGCCGCGTGAGAAAATCATTTATTTTGGAGATACGGCTAGAGCACCATATGGTCCGAGACCTGCGGAGGAAGTCGTTCGTTTCACTCGTGAAATCGTTGATTATCTCATTCAATTTCGTCCTAAAATGATCGTTATAGCATGTAATACGGGTACGGCTTTTGCTCTGGAGGACATTCGCTCAAGAGTTAACATCCCTGTTGTAGGTGTGATTAATCCAGGTGCTAGAGCTGCTATCGGACGTACGGTAACCGGCTGTATCGGTGTTATTGGAACGGAAGGCACGATTAAGAGCGGTGCATACGAGCAAGCCCTTCGCGCGCTGTCTCCGAATGTGCATGTGATTAGTGAAGCTTGTCCGCTATTCGTTCCGCTTGTCGAGCAAGGGAATTTCCGCTCAACGGAAACCTATGATACGATCCGTAAGTCGATCGGACATCTGCGCCAGTATTCGATGGATAGCCTTATTCTGGGCTGCACCCATTATCCATTCCTCGCTGAAATGATTCAGGAGGTCATGGGCACGGGGATTAACCTAATCAGCTCAGCAGACGAGACTGCCCGTGAAGTGAGCACCATTCTTCATGACCAAGGAAAGCTGTCTCGTGGCGAAGAGCTGCCGATTCATCAGTTTTTCTGCAGTGGTGATCCCCGAATGTTCAAATCGATTGCTCAGCAGTGGCTGGGAGAACAAATTGAGCTTACACCAATCGTATGGCAAGTTCCCAAAATTGGATAATGAGCTGAAGGACTGCCTCAATGTCATGAGAATGACTAGGCAGTCTTTTTTTAATGGTTGCGAGCAGGCTAACGGATGATGGAATGACCCGCTTTTCTCCTGAATAGCATGTAAAGATGTGATTCTATGAGGAGCCGAGGTGCTGGAATGAGCGATAACGATAGAAGGTTCGAACGATATGGCTATGATGAAATGGCAGCGGATTGTGGGAGGCTTATGCAAGCTTATCCATTCATACGCGGACATGTCATCGGGCATAGTGTTCTTGGGAAGCCTATATTAGCCTTGCAGCTGGGTAATGGATCTAGAAAGGTACATATGAATGGATCATTCCATGCGAATGAATGGATAACCTCGGCCCTGCTTGTGAGATTCGCATATGATTATGCAAGTCGCTATCAATCGGACGGGGCGCTTAACGGTGAGCAGGCCAGCACTCTATTCAGCGAGGCTACCCTATGGCTTGTTCCCATGGTGAATCCAGACGGCGTGCAGCTGGCGCTTGACGGGCTCGGGGCTAGGCATCCATTCGAAGCTCAGCTGCTAGAGTGGAATGGGGGCTCACAGCAATTCGATCAGTGGAAGGCGAACGTGAGAGGCGTTGATCTTAATGATCAGTTCCCTGCCCATTGGGAGGAGGAAAGGCTGCGCCGAGGAACAGCTGGGCCAGGACCTCGCGATTATCCGGGACCATATCCGCTGAGTGAGCCGGAGGCAGCGGCTATGGCGAGATTAACCGAAAGACTACAATTCGACACAGTTATTGCTCTGCATACACAGGGAGAAGAAATCTATTGGAATTATCGGGGCTATGAGCCCTCTTATTCAGAGCAGCTCGCGAATCGGCTTGGCATAGCTAGCGGCTACAAGCCAGTTAAGCTAACAGGCAGTGATGCCGGCTATAAAGATTGGTTTATTGAACGGTTCAGACGGGCGGGGTTTACGGTAGAGGCTGGCCTTGGGGCTAATCCCCTTCCGGTAGAACAGTTCGAATCTATCTATGCGTCTATTCAGCCGCTGCTGGCCTTGGCGCTGCGCCTGCATCGGCAGAGCCAAGACGAGTAGGGAAAGGCTTAGATGCTTCAGCCGCACGGATATGGTATAATCAGGGGAAAAGGCGGTGTGGCTGATGCGTAAATTATTGTCGCTGAGACATTGGAGAAATACATTTGTGCGCATTTTTTATTTGCTGAAGTCCAAGGATGTCTCTTGGACGGATAAGCTGCTTTTTTCCGTACCTGTCCTCCTGTACTGGGTGCTGCCGGATGTTATGCCGTTCATGCCTATCGATGATATCGCTGTAACCATGCTGGCTGCAGAGTGGTTTGCTCGCAGAATGGAGAACAAGTATAATAGATAAATAAATTATGCCAAGACAGGCATTGTAAATGAAGAGGAGTGTATCAAGCATGAACTGCAAAATCACACGTAATGCTGCGAAAGTATTGAAGCTAGAGCTGGACAAGCCTGAGAATGAGGGCAAGCTGCTTCGTGTATATGTAACGCATGCGCATGGAGATCACGCGCATTATGGAATGGCAATTGATGAGCCGACAGATAAGGATATTGTCGTATCTACGGATAAAGATATTGATGTTATATTGGAGAAAGACAACGAGTTTTTGGACGGCGTTCGTGTAGATTATTTCTACGTGCCTGAAGAGGGTTTTGCTGTAACGAATCCATCCAAAGGGAATAATGGTGAGCACTAAGCCAAGTCCCGAGGCGGAGCAGAACAGGAAGAATAGTGATGGCTAACGATATTCGCGTATGCGACAAATGCAAACATATAGCATTGAAGACGGTTGTCCCTAAGCTGCAAAAGCTGGCACCTGATGCGGAGATTCGTGTCGGGTGCAAGTCCTACTGCGGGCCATGTGCCCGTTATGCATTCATATTTATTAATGGCCGCTATTTGAAGGCGGCAACGGAAGATGAAGCTATTGAGAAGGCGAAGCCATTCATTAAATAACACGAATGCGAGCCTAGCCTTGGCCTTGCTCATATAGAAACGGTGCTGTACGATGATAAGGTTAACAACCTGATTCGACAGCATCGTTTTTTTGCGTAGCTGCAATAAAGTAACCTTTATTGAGGTATTGAGGAGCAGGATGAGTATGAAACGAGGTATTCGATTATATTTTGCAGGTATAGTAGTATCGCTATTGTTCGTCGTATTTGCCCAGCTTATCTGGCTGCCTGCATCTATAGATCCTTCATCGGATGGCAAGCAGTGGATCGATCGGATTGATGGCTTGCTCTATGGGTTTGCTGTCATTCCACTTATATGGGGGGCAGGAGCGTGGGTCCGTAATAGAAGCTTGAATCAGGGTCAAGCGGGTGCCGCTGTACCTAGAGGCGGGGTTATGCTCTTCGCACTCAGGTACATAATCCTGGCACTGAGTACAGCTGCTGTCTTGTTGGTTGTTAGTAAGCCTGATCAAGTTATTGTTGTGCTAGGACTGATTATCGTTGACTTGTTGCTCGTGTTTGTCGATATGCTGTGGAGTGAAGCGGTAAGTGATCGTAAGAGTATTAGGCTTCCCAAACGAAGCTTACTGGGGCTTGTGCTGACAACTATCGTATTCGGGCTGTTGCTGTATCCAACTCCTTACAGGGTCACATACCCGGCTATGACGATGCCCATGAGTCGGTATGCGCAAGTAGAAGGAGGCTCGGCCAAAGGCAGCATTAGTGGTGTTCTCGTCTTTGAACGAGCAGCTTTCCCCGTTGATTTCTTGTATAGCCGGCTATTGCCTGAATATACATTCGAGCATATGGGCGAAGATGAGCCTCCGCTCACTGAGGCGTACACGCAGGTTGTTACGATGAAGACTAATGCAAATGATGTTGCAAGTGCTATTGCGATGCACAGGGCAGGGCTCGGCGGGGGTATCACGACGACGGGAGTGCGAGTGGTCTCACTAAGCTCAGATAGTGCTGCGGAGGGCTCGCTAGCTGCTGGAGATGTGATTAAGCAAATGAATGGTCACGTTGTCACCAATGTCGATCAACTTACAGCTTATATGATTGAGTCTGTGGGGCCAGGCAGTAAGGTGAATGTCGTGCTTATGCGAGGCAATGATCAGCTCGCTATTGAGGTGCCGACAATGCTGGCAGAAGCAACGGATACTATGCCCGAACGGCCTGTGTTCGGCATAGCGGTGGAGAATGAGCTCCACTTGGATATTCCGAAACATGTGGCATACAGACACTATATCGCTCATATTGGTGGCCCTTCGCATGGTGCTATGCTTACACTCGCGTTAATAGATCAGCTGACGCCTGGAGGAGTTACGCATGGCGTGCAAGTAGCAGGTACAGGGACAATTGAGCCTGATGGTTATGTTGGTCTAGTGGGGGGGATTCCACAGAAGGCTTATGCGGTGAGTCGAACGAATGCCGATGTCTTCTTCGTCCCGGCTGAATCGCTGCAGGCTGCGCAGAAGGCTGCGCCGGATTTACTCATCGTGCCCGTACAAACCATAGACGATATTACCGAGTGGCTGGCAGAGCATCCGAAAGAATAGAAGTCGAGCACATAGAAAACAAAGCCTGGCCCTTCCACCGCATGGTTATGCAGCAGGAAGAGTCAGGCTTGTTTTATGGGGAGGAGCCGAACGTATCGACTGCCTCTGTCTGGTTCCCTGAGTTAGCTTCAACAGCTCGCAGGCTTGAGAAGGAAGCGATGAGATCATGTACGACAATCTGATCCGACATCATAAGCTCTGAACGTGCATCGTCGACAGCACTAAGACAAGGGGCAAGATCGCCTACGGCATTCTCTGCAATATTCCAGCATGCTCCGTTCGCTGCTACCCCATCGCTAGATGGGACATAGTAGATTGTACCGTCTGTAAAGGCCCCGCTTCGCTGAACGACAAGCTTCTTGCCCACCTGCTCATGAGCGGTTATTAATGGAGTCCCAATAAGCGTCTGGTCTGCTGTAGATATGCCAAGCAAGTGCATAATGGTCGGTGTAATGTCGATTTGACCGCCTACATTGGAGTGAGTGCCTGCATAGGCGCCATCGGGCAAGTGCAGGATGAAAGGCACCTGCTTCAGCACCATTTGCCGCTCCAGCTCGCTCAGTGGCTTACCGAGGAAAGTCTCGAACATGCTCCAATCCTTAATGGAGTTATCATGATCGCCATACAGGGCGAATATGGTGTTATTCCACAATCCTTCCGCTTTCAATCGCTCAATTAGAGCTCCTAATGATTGATCCAGGTAGTGAATGGATTGCAAGTAATCACCCATGATTGTGCCCTCTAGCTCGCCAAGCATTAGCTTCTGCTCATCCTTCGGGATCGTATAAGGGTGGTGACTAGACAATGTAATAAGGAAGGAATAAAAAGGCTGCTGCTGCTCCCCCAATACATCCATCGATTGCCGGAGGAAGGACTGATCGCCTAGTGACCATCCGATTGGCTCATCTATGTTGAAATGCTTCTTGCTGTAGAAGGTATCGTAATTCATATTCGCATACATCGTATTCCGATTCCAGAAGCCGCCTTCATAAGCGTGGAAGACAGAAGTCGTGTAGCCCTGATCCTTCAGCGTTTGTGGCATGCAATTGAAGCTATGGTTAGCGTACTGAATAAATACAGAGCCATTGGTGACTGGCTGCAGCGAGCAATTGCTTAGAAAATCCGCATCAGAGGTGCGGCCTTGAGCGGTCTGATGATAGAACTGATTGAAATAAGCACTTTCTTTCATGAGCTTATTCATAATCGGCGTAACTTCCTGACCGCCAATAGAACGGCCTATCATGAAATTCTGCAAGGCTTCAGCCTGAATCATAATGACATTGCTGCCCTTATAAGCCCCGAAGGCAGGGTCCTCCTCCAGCCGTTTGCGGATGTCGCCCTTCGCCCCAGTCCATGCCAGAGCCTCTGCCGTAGCCTCGGCAGATACCACTTCTGACTCAAGCCAATGCTGCTTCGCATAGCGATACATGTCATAGCCATGGAAGCCAACAATTCCTGTCACGTTATAGAGAGATACATTCCACCAGTTGCCGTCGAATAGTCCGATTGCCCAAGTGCGCTTGGCTTCGCTGATATTCGTAATGGAGAGCGAGAAGCCCAGTGTGAATATAAGGATACTTAATATGCCGCGAATGGCTGCTTGCCGCCACATTGGGGTGCGACGTGGTATTCCGAACGTATCCTGAAGATCAGAGCGGCCTCTCCAGATTGTATATGCTGCGAATGGCAGTATGAGCAGCCAGTCCGCGAACAGCCATAGATCCTTCATATGCAGCAATGTGCCGATGCTCTCGCCAAGCGAGTCAACTTGACTTGCCTGCATAAGAACAGGGACAGATATAAAGTCTTGGAAATAGCGGAAATATATCAGATCCGCATAAATGACAAGTGTTAATAGGATACTGATGCTCATGAGAGCGATGACTCGTCCCCTGGTAGGAAGCCAGATTGTCCAGAAGCTGAGTAGCATCAGAGTGCCAACTGCTACAGTTGCATCATACACATCCATCCTCATATTCGGCACCCTAATGATCCCGTCGAACACAAACAGCTTGATCAGCATCCCTATAAAAAACAACAAGACGTCGATGGCCTTCAGACGCTCGAAGGTCTCGAGCGTCTTCCGCATCACACGTCGTGCAATATGTTGCTCTGCAACAGCATTCATACAACAAGTATTCCTTTCATCAAGCAGAAATTCGATTAACGGCGAGGAGGCAGTGGACCAAAGAACTGATAGAAGTCACATTGGATGCGGCCATTATAGAGCTTGCGCTTCTTGTCCGCAGGCCGAGTGAAATAATGCTCGACTGTCGTTGATGGGCTGATTGCAAAAAATGACCATGTCGGAAGATGAAGCGAAGACAGTCCGAATTGCCTTAGGGCTGCTTCTGCAGATTGGTCATCTCCGAGTCTTTCACCATACGGCGGATTCGTGATGATTACGCCATAATCACCTTCAGGCTTGATCTTGGCAACCGGAAGAACGTTAAGCTTGATGTCTTTGGCGAAGCCGGCTTTCTTGACAGCAGCTTGAGCGATCTCGATAGCATAAGGATCAATATCAGAGCCTGCAATCTGCAGTGGAATGGAATCCTTCACCGCATCGAAGGCTTCTTCGCGTGCTTGCTCCCACAGCTTATTAGGGACAAGCGGCCAGCCTTCGCTATTGAAGGTGCGGCGAAGTCCAGGGGCGATATTCCATGCGATCATCGCTGCTTCAATAAGAATGGTGCCGGAGCCGCAGAACGGATCGTACAACGGACGTTCAGGACGCCAGCGGCTAAGCTGAACGAGTGCTGCTGCCATCGTCTCCCGAATAGGCGCTTCTGTTGACGAAGTACGGTAGCCGCGCTGGTGCAGGCCTGCGCCTGTTGTATCGAGCGTAAGCATTGCTCGGTCATTCATCAGCGTGACTTCAATAACGTAACGGCCAGCATCCTCATGGAACCACTCGACGCCGTAACGCTCCTTCATTTTCTCAACAACCGCTTTTTTTACGATGCTCTGGCAAGCGGGTACGCTAGTTAGCTGTGATTTCTGTGAGCGCCCGTCAACGGGGAACTCACCATCCTCTGGAATCCATTCCGGCCAGTCCAATGCTTTCGTTCCTTCGAACAGCTCATCGAAGGTAGTAGCATGAAATTCGCCCATGTTGACCAGTATACGCCCAGCAGAACGAAGCCATAAGTTCGTACGGCAAATATCGATCGGCTCACCAGTGAAGCGGACGCGTCCATTCTCCACCTGAAGATCGGTATAACCAAGCTCTTTGAGTTCTCTGGCGACAACCGCCTCGAGGCCCATAGGCGCGGTTGCAATCAGCTTTAATGTTGTCATAAGTGTCTATTCTCTCCTTAATTGTGAAAACGCAGTTGTATCCTCACGGTCAAAATCATACAATCAAGTATAGGACAAAGCAGGTGGCTTTTACAAACTGTAATATTGGAGCGAGTACAATTATGGTAACAGATGAGCAATATGTGGACGGGCTTTATGGCGAAGATACGGATCTGATCCGAACAAAAGAAGGAATTGCAGCTAACGGTTTGCCGGATATTTCGATATCAGACGGCTATGGAAGGCTGTTAACGATGCTGGTTGCCATGTCGGGCGCTAAGCAGGCGCTGGAGATAGGAGCACTTGGTGGCTATAGCGGCATATGCATAGCAAGAGGGCTAGGCAAGGGGGGGCGGTTAACCTCCCTTGAATTGAAGGCCGATTATGCGGAGCTGGCGCTTAAGCATATGGGGGAAGCGGGCTTCGGTGAAGCAGTCGAATATAAGGTAGGGGATGCGCGTAACAGCCTTGCTGAGCTGGCCCAGGAGGGACGCAAATTCGACTTCTTCTTCATCGATGCGGACAAGGAAGGCTACCCCATCTACTTGAATTATGCGATTGAGCTGGCGAATCCCGGTGCCGTCATTGTTGGAGACAATATTCTGCTGAGAGGGCGCACAACGGATCCTGCAAAAGCGGGTCCTGCGGTTAAGGCTGTACGTGCCTTTAATGAAACGATTGCCTCAGATGAACGTCTGCTCAGTACAGTGCTTCCTGGCTATGACGGACTTGCGATTGCGATTGTGAAGTAAAGACGTCTTGTATTATGTATGGGTTGGTATGGGTTGACGCTTGCATACAGCCTCTACTATAATGAAATGGAAATTCATTAACGTAAGTGCGAGAGGAACAGGTGTCCGAGGAACATGGAACATTAATCTTATTATTCAGACGCTTAATTGAAACGATGTGTTGGTTTCTTTTCTGAAGATAGGATTATTATGCCCATTTCTGGATGTCTACGTCTTGTTGCCGCTTACAGTGCTAACGAGTATGTTTATTAGGGCTTGCCGCTAATGGCTAATAATCCTCTTCAGATCGATTGATTTTAATTCGACTGAGGAGGTTTTTTGTTTATGACAACATTACTAACGGCGAATCATCTGAAAATAACGAACGGCGATCAACTATTATGCGCTTTGGAGGGGACTTGGCAGCTCGGCAGGCGGGAGAGGGTCGGTATTATTGGCCTTAATGGCGTAGGCAAGTCGACACTTCTCGCTGTATTAGCCGGACGTCTTGAGCCCGAGGAAGGAAGCGTACAGCGCTTCTGCTCACTGGCTGAGATGAAACAAGCTGCTGGTGCGCGAGGGACAACGCTCGAGGTGAACACATGGCATGGGGCTATCGGAGGAGATGCGGCAAAACGCTGGAGAGCGCTAGAGCCTGAAGAAGCAGCTGCTCATGGTAGTGGAGGCGAGCGAACGAGATTGGCTATTGCGGAGCTGTTCGCGAGCGGGGCCGAGCTGCTCCTCGCCGATGAACCGACAAGCCATTTGGACGAGACGGGCATCAAGCAGCTTGAGGCAGCCTTCCAAGCCTATGAGGGCTCGATCCTCTTCGTGTCTCACGACCGGCAGCTGCTGGATTCCGTGTGCACTTCCATTATTGCGCTCGAAGATGGGCGGATGATGATCTATAGAGGGAACTATTCAGACTATCGCAAAGAGCATGAAGCACGGCGTGAACGGGCGATATACGAATATGAGCAGTATGCAGATGAGAAGGAGAGGCTGGAGCGGGCGCTCAATGCAGTTCGCCAATCATCGAAGTCGATGAAGAAAAAGCCCTCCCGCATGAGCCACAAAGAAGCGAACTTGGGTAAAGCAGGCGCTCGTTCGAAGCAGGCTAAGATCGACAGCGCTGCAAGAACTATCCAGAGCCGTATCGACAAGCTGGAAGTGAAGCATAAGCCAAGGGAAGCAGACATTCCTCTATTCGATGCTGCTGTACATGAGCCCTGTCGCAGCAAGCACGTCCTGAGGCTGGAGGAGCTGACCTTCACACTGCCTGAGCGCAAGCTCTTTGAGCGTTTAAGTCTGGAGGTGCGGCCAGGTATGCGTATAGCGATTACGGGAGTTAACGGAGCAGGCAAAACAACACTTCTGCGACTTATTCATGAGGGGGCTGCAGGAGTCGTGAAGGCGCCTGCCTGCCGAATCGGTTATTTTCGTCAGGATCTGTCGCTGCTCGATGAGTCCAAGAGCATTCTAGACAATGTGCTGTCTACCTCTATCTATAGTGATACGCATGTCCGAACGGTGCTGGCCCGAACGCTGTTCAAAGGCGAGGATGTGTTCAAGCCTGCTGGTATGCTAAGTGGTGGTGAGCGGGTGAAGGCTGCTCTTGCCAAGCTGTTCCTCGGTCCCTACAATACTCTTCTAATCGATGAGCCTACGAATTACTTGGATATCTATGCAAGAGAGCAGCTCGAGGAGACGCTTCGTGAATACCCAGGAACGATACTATTCGCTTCACATGACCGAAGGCTCACTCAGGTGAGCGCTACGCATACACTCATGCTAGGTGGAGGCGGGGAGTGGAGAATAAGTGAAGGAGGCAGAGCTGGCTCTGGAGTCGGTGAAGCACAAGCAGAGTCGGAGAACGACCAAGATTATGCCATGCAGCTGCTGCGATTGGAGTACGAGCTCGCAGAAACCATCGGCAGGCTCTCCATTCCTTCTTCTAATGACGATAAGGAGCAGCTGGAGCGAAGATTCCAAGAGCTGCTGACCCAGAAGCGCGAATGGCTACAGAAATAAATGGAGTTATATATAGAAAACGTGGTGGAGCAGCCATAGATGCTCCACCACGTTTTCTTTGTTTGCTATTCATTCTTTAACCTAGCTGCCTTGGGAGTCTTCTTCCGCAGGAGGGATTGATACACCCAGCATGCATTCATGAGCATGAGCACGGCTGACAGAAGGAACAAGCCGCGAATGCCGACCGATCCGGAGAGCGCGCCTCCTGTAATAGGACCAATCATATTGCCAAGCCCGAGTGTGCTGCTATTGAAGCTGTACGCACGGGATTCCATGCCATCGGGCGTGTACTTGCGTATCAGCGCATTAACCGTTGGCACTAGACCTCCGAGAAATATGCCTAGCAAGAATCTTGAGAGCAGCAGCTGTGAGACACTTCCTACTAGCGCCTGAGGGATGAAGGTAATCGCTGCACCGACAAGCGATATGCCCAATATTCGCTCAGCGCCTATCCGATCGCTCAGCTTACCGAGCAACGGGGAGGCGACAAGATTGGACATTCCCGTTACCGAGCCGACAAAGCCTGCCCAGAAGGCCAGATTCGACGCCGTTCCATGCAGCTCCTGCACGAACAGAGGCATGAGCGTCATGGGGCTAACCATAGCGAATTGGATTAGAAAAGTTACAGCATACAGTGATTTGAGCTGAGGAATACGGCTAAGTACACGCAATCCCTCTGTCACAGACACTTGCGGCTTCGCAGCTGCTTTTGCACGGTCGAAAGGCTCTTTGACAACAAATAATGCCAGCAGGGAAGCTGCGAAGATCAAGGCGCCTGTAATATAGAAGATCGGCCGGAAGCCAACGGCATCCGCCATCAATCCTCCCATGAATGGGCCGAGTATTGTTCCCGCAATTCCTCCAGACTGTAGTGTGCCCATCGCGAACCCTGTTCGTTCCTTCGGTGTTGTAGCAGAGATTAAGGCTACCGATGCAGGGTTGAAGCCGGAGATCGTACCATTGAGCATCCGAAGCAGCAGCAAGTGCCACGGGTTTGTGGCGAAGCCCATCAAAGCCATGACGACGGCCATGCCGAAGCCATTGGCGATCCAATCACGTACGGTAGTTACGAGTATCGTACAGACTAATCAAGAGTCAGTAAGCGGTACGGAGGCATCGGATGGAGAGGATAATGAGGCTCCGAGCAATAGTGCAGCAAAAAGTGAATTTACGGTAACGATAGCCGGACATATGGAGAATACACTGCAGTATTTGCGTCAAGTGAATAAGAGTGAACGTATTATTATGAATGAGCATTGGACGATGAAAGTATTAACAGCTTCCGAGCTGGACAGCTACAAGGACTTGCGTGACAATCCGAATATAAATAGAAGCATGCCAGTCTACATCACGGAGCTGCGGATGAGCTTCTTCTCTCTCCCTCAATATGCAGAAGCTTTGCTTGGAATAGAGCCGTCTGCCAAGGATGAGGAGGAAGTGCTGAAGGCGCTGCAAAATAAATATTCAAATCTGGCATGGGACTAAAATATGATGGAGCCAAATGGCAAGAGATCGCTCACTTCCCTACTTCAGTCAGGGGATGTGCGGTCTTTTTTTCATCCAACTTTCATCCATTCTTCATGCGCGCGCAGCTTGATTGTCATACTATTGTCATAGGAAACAGAATGATGCAGGTTGTTAGGGGTAGGGAAAACGGGCATAATGGAAATTAAGGAAAAACTACAGAAAAGAGGAACGGGAATGAGCTATAACGACCGTTTCATTCGGGCATGCCGGAAGGAACTTGTTGACCGCGTACCCGTATGGTACATGCGTCAAGCAGGACGATACGATCCTGAATACCGTAAAATAAAAGAGAAGTACTCACTGCTAGAAATCTGCCGGCAGCCTGAGCTCGCGGCGGAAGTCACAATGATGCCAGTACGCAAGCTGGGTGTTGATGCGGCTATTTTATATTCTGATATTATGAATCCGGTTGCTTCCATTGGTATTGACTTCGATATCGTTGCGAACATTGGACCAGTCATCGCCAATCCGATTCGCACGGCGTCTGATATTGAGAAGCTGAAGCCGATTGATGTGGAGGGAGATCTCAGCCATGTGCTGGACACGATCCGTATTCTCGATCGGGAGCTTGATGTTCCTCTCATTACCTTCGCGGGGGCGCCATTCACGATTGCCAGCTATTTAATCGAAGGAAGACCGTCCAAAAATTATTTGCGTACGAAAGCGCTTATGTACAGTGAACCCAAAGTATGGGGACAGCTCATGGACAAGCTTGGTGATATGGTTATCACTTATTTGCGTGCGCATATGGCTGCAGGGGGCAAGGCATTCCAGCTGTTCGACAGCTGGGCAGGGGCATTAGCGCCAGCCGATTTCCGCAGATTCGTATTGCCAACAATTGAACGGATATTTGATGAGCTGTCGGATTTGTCACAGCCGAAAATTTATTTCCCGGGTGTTAGTTCAGGGGAATTGCTGCCGGAGCTTCATCAGTTGAAGGCGGATGTGGTAGGTCTGGACTGGCGTGTGTCGATTCCAGAGGGACGTCGCCGTCTTGGCGGCAAGTTCGCCGTGCAAGGAAATCTGGACCCTGTCGTTCTGACTGGGCCAATGAGCGTGATAGAATCGTATGCTGCGGAAATTATTGATCAGGGACTGGAGCAAGAAGGGTTTATTTTCAACCTAGGTCATGGCTTGTTCCCAGAAGCCTCGCTGGAGAAGCTTGCAGAGCTGACCGCTTTCATCCATACCTATTCGGAGAACAAGATTGCAGCAGGCAGCAGAAAGGAGTCGAGTCATGTCTGAACTTCATGTAAATAACAAAATAGGCGTACTTGTAATGTCCTATGGAACGCCACAGAGCTTGGATGATGTAGAGGCGTATTATACGCACATTAGACGAGGAAATCCCCCTGCTCCTGAACAGCTCGCTGACCTGAAAGGGCGGTACGAAGCTATTGTCGGCGGTGTGTTCCCGCTGCGAGAGAATACCGATGGGCAAGTAGCTTCCTTGCAGGATAAGCTGGAGCAGCTTGCTCCTGGCAAGTATGTCTGTTACCAAGGCCTCAAGCATGCTAGCCCGTATATTGAAGATGGTGTTGAGCAGATGGCTCAAGACGGCATCAAGCAGGCGGTGGGCATCGTGCTGGCGCCTCATTATTCATCAATGAGTGTAGGCTCTTATATTAAAAGAGCGCAGGAGAAGGCGGAAGCTGTCGGTCTGACCATGACTTTCGTGAAGGAATATCATCTGCATCCTAAGCTGCTTAAGGCGATTAGTGAACGTGTGACAGATGGTCTTGCCCGGCTTGATCAATCCTCAGGCGGCGCGAAGCACTTCAAGGTTCTGTTCAGTGCGCACAGTCTCCCGGAGAAAATTCGTGAGATCGGCGATCCTTATGAAAGCCAGCTGCTGGAGACGTCGGCAGCCGTTGCGGCAGAGGTTCAGCTTGATGCAGCTGATTGGCAGTTCACTTGGCAGAGCGCAGGCCGTACGAGAGAGCCTTGGCTTGGCCCGGACATTCTGGATACGATGAAATCGCTGGCGGATGTTGGAGTGAAGGCTCTGCTTGTTGCTCCCGTTGGCTTCGTATCGGATCACCTCGAGGTATTGTTCGATCTGGATATTGAGGCTCAGGCCGTTGCTCGCGAGCTTGGCATTACGCTGGAGCGAATTGCGATGCTGAATCGAGATCCCCTCTATATGGAGACGCTGGCGGAATCCGTTATTAATAATGCTGGATAAGATAGGTGCTCATTAGCATGCCGAATATAAGAAGCGAGGCTTGGCGTACGAGATGCGAAGCCTCTTGGAGAGGAAGACAACATATGCGGAGAATCGGATTAGCTGATCGAATTGTCATTATTGGCGGAGGAATCAGCGGGCTGAGCTCCGCTTTTTATTTGCAGCGGGAAGCGGAGCGGCAGGGCAGACAGGTGCATTTGACAATTGTTGACGGAGCACCATCCCTTGGCGGTAAAATTAATACGCTGCAGCGTGACGGATTTGTCATTGAGAAAGGCCCGGATTCATTCCTGTCACGGAAGCTGCCAATCATCGAGCTAGCCCAAGAGCTGGGCATAGAGAATGAATTGACCGCTCAGAATTCTACAGGGAAAACCTCATATATCCTGCGTGACGGCAAGCTGCATCCCATGCCCAAAGGGTTAGTGCTTGGCATACCAACTGACTTGGAAGCTTTCATGCAGAGTGATCTGGTCACTGAAGAAGGCAAGGCGCGGGCATTGCTGGATCTAGAGATGGAGAATGCAGCTCCAGACGGTGATGAGTCGCTGGGCGGATTTTTGTCCAGACGAATTGGACCAGAGATTATGCGGAATATATCGGAGCCGCTGCTTGCAGGCATATATGCAGGAGATCTCAGCAAGCTGAGCATCCAAGCGACCTTCCCGCAATTCGCGGAAGCTGAGCGTCAGCATGGAAGTCTCATTAGAGGGACACAGATTCAGCAGCAGAGCAAGGCACCTCAGCAGATGCCAGCTGGTATCCCTGAGGAAGTGAGAGGCAGCGTATTTCTCAGCTTCAAGGAGGGGTTATCGTCGCTCGTGCATGCACTTGATCATGCTCTTGCTGGGACAGAACGCAGGCTTGGTCAGAATGTGACTGCAATTAATAAGATAGAGCACCGTGCAGAAGGGACGGGAGCTAAGTATGAGCTCTGCTTAGCCTCCGGTGAGCGACTGCCTGCCGATGCGATTGTGATGACAGCTCAAGCCTACGCTTCTGCTGATCTATTGGAGCCTCATATCGATGTGTCGGAGCTCAGAGCTATTGATTATGTATCCGTAGCTAATGTGGTAATGGCATTCGATAAGGAGTCTTTTGGCTTAACATTCGATGGGTCAGGCTTTCTTGTCCCTCGATCGGAGGGACTGCGTATTACGGCATGCACTTGGACCTCTAATAAGTGGCTGCACACAAGTCCAGAAGATAAAGTGCTGCTGCGCTGCTATGTCGGCCGCTCTGGTGATGAGCAGGCAGCGCAGCTGCCAGATGAGGAGCTGAAGCAGGCGGTGCTGGAGGATATCCGGCATACGATGGGTATTACTGCGCAGCCGATATTTACGGAAATTACGAGGCTTCCTCGTTCGATGCCGCAATATCCGGTTGGTCATCTCGACCATACAGCAAGGCTGCGGGCAAGAATGGCGGAGAAGCTTCCTGGCATATATGCCACTGGCGCAGCCTTCGATGGCGTTGGGCTGCCTGACTGTATTAGGCAGGGCAAAGAAGCTGCGGAAGCAATCTTCGCTGCTCTATGAAATCATCGCAAATGGACTAGAACATTGCTATAATGGGTAGGACTCTCTTGATCCATCGATAGAGGTTGCGCTTAAGAAGCGAGTTTTGCTGGGCACAAATGAGGGTAATGCTTACGATGCCAGCTTATGCTTCGCCGAATCTTAAGCGAAAGCTTACGATGCAGCTTTTGCTTCGCAAAAACGTTTAAGGAGACCATTCATGTACGTATCTCGTTCTGAGTCACATCAACACGATAAACGCAGGCGAAAGAAGAAGTTTCGTCGTCTGTTAGCTATTAATTTAACGATGTTAGGTATCATTATTGTTGTGCTCGCTGTATGGCTTGCCATGAGGGATGATGGAAAGTCCGGGTTATCTATGAATGCAGGAGACGGTGAGCAGAACTCTTCACAAGCCCAGAATGAAGCAGGCAACGATGCGGGTGCGAATGGGGAAGACGTTGCTCCTCCACCAGAGGATGAGTCAGGGGTACAAGAGGATGAGACAGGTGGTGCTTCTACAGATCCTGCTGATCC
Source organism: Paenibacillus xinjiangensis (assembly GCF_059686975.1). Classification (NCBI taxonomy): domain Bacteria; kingdom Bacillati; phylum Bacillota; class Bacilli; order Caryophanales; family Paenibacillaceae; genus Paenibacillus; species Paenibacillus xinjiangensis. The sequence goes on from NZ_JCAALS010000023.1 coordinate 62,912, forward strand.
GGATCAACAGGATGAGGGAACTGAGCCGGAAGCGACGAATCAGCCTGAGAAAGAGCCAGTCGTATCAGTGGATGATGAAGACACGGTAAGGCTTGCTTTTGTAGGCGATGTCCTGCTGACAGAATCGGTAGGCAGGCTGATGAGTACCAAAGGCTTCGATTATCCGTATGAGAAGTCATTGCTGTATTTGAGCGAGCCTGATCTAACTGCCGCCAATCTGGAACACCCAGTAACCGATGGGGGAGTTCCTGCACAAGATAAAACCTATGTATTCAAAGGTGAGCCCGAAGCGCTCCCAGCTCTAAAAAATGCAGGCGTGGATGTCGTAAGCTTAGCGAACAACCATACGCTTGACCAAGGTGTCGAAGGGCTAATGGATACGATAGGGCATTTGGATGATGCAGGAATTTCTCATATGGGTGCTGGAAGCAATGATACGGAAGCTTTTGCGCCCGTTATTAAAGAGGTGCGGGGCATAAAGATTGCTTATATCGGTGTTAGCAGAGTCGTTCCCGATGTGACATGGAAAGCCGATAAGAATGTAGCAGGCGTGGCTGAAACCTACGACACGACTAGAGCTAAGGCTGCTATTAAGAAAGCCAAGGAACAAGCAGATATCGTAGTGGTGATGGTGCACTGGGGAGTGGAGAAGGCAGATGAGCCTCTAGACTACCAGAAGGATTTTGCACGTCAATATATCGATGCGGGTGCGGATCTCATCATTGGGAGCCATCCTCATGTCTTGCAAGGGTTTGAGACATACAAAGGGAAATGGATCGCATATAGTCTTGGAAACTTTATATTTAGCGCCTATCCAAAAGGGAAATCTGGCGACACAGGTGTGCTGGATGCCGTATGTACGAAATCAGGAGATTGCGAGCTGCAGTTCTACCCGATGAGTGGTGACATGGCTCAGCCGGCGCCGATGGAGCCGGATAAAGCGAAGGAGCTCCTTGAGCGATTGAGCGCATTGTCATTTCAAGTGAAGCTGCGTGAGGATGGAACGATTCATTCTGACTGAAGGAAGCTGATAGGATGATAGACAACATGAGAAATCCGTGTGTAGCGCACAGGGGCTGGTCCGGTCGCGCGCCGGAGAATACGCTTGCCGCCATACAATTGGTCATTGATGATCCAGATGTGAACTGGGTCGAGATTGATGTACAGCTGTCTAGCGACAATGTGCCTGTCGTTATTCATGATTACAAGCTTAGACGTACGACAAATGGCAAGGGCGATGTAAAAGCTAAGACAGCAGAGGAGCTTACTGCTCTAGACGCAGGAAGCTGGTTCTCGCCCCTGTACAAAGGGGAAGGTGTTCCTACCCTCGATTCTGTGCTAGAGCTTGCTGGTGGCAGGTGCAGCCTGAATATTGAACTGAAGACGAATGGTGTCCGGTACCCTCAGTTGGAGGAGCGGGTCATTGATCGAGTTCGGGCTCATGGACTAGAGAAAAGCATTGTGCTTACTTCCTTTCATGCGGGTGCACTTAATAGTGTATGGAAGCAGACGGGCGGTACGATCCGCACCGGGCTTATTATTGACGGATGGCGCAATTCGCTTCCGGAGGAGCTCAAGCAGACGGCCTCTGACTTTCTATCCATTGATTATTCAAGATTGAATAAGAATCGCGTTAAGCTGCTTAAGGAGTCGAATATTCAAGTGATGGCTTGGACGATTAATGACGAGCGTTTGATCCGTAAAATAGCTGCACTTGATCCCGATCTTATGATCTGCACGAACTATCCGGACCGCTGGCGCAGAGCAATGGAGCAATTATAATGTTGTTAAGTATATGAATAGAGGAGCGGAGCAATGGTTGGTTGGATTGATGAATGGTGGCTGCGGCTGCTTATTAGCTTACTCGGAAGCGGCCTGATCGCTGCGGCTGCCTATCGCTCCCGCTCGCTTTCTGCATCAGGAGCATGGTCGGCAGTGGTGATGGGGACAGGCTTCGCTACACTTGGAGAGCCGGTCTGGTTTGCTTGTCTAATTGCCTTTTTCGTATCTTCTACGGTATGGTCCAAGTGGAAGCGGAAGCATCGTGCCAAGGCTGCTGCAGAAGCGAAATATGAGAAAACGGGCCGCCGCGATGCGGGACAAGTGTGGGCGAATGGAGGAGTTGGTCTGGTGCTCTGCGCAGCTTATGCTGCATTCCCTAGCTCTGGCTGGCTGTACGCCTATATTGGCGTAATGGCTGCGGTTAATGCAGACACCTGGGCTACCGAGCTCGGTGCCCTTAGTCGTACAGCGCCTCGCTCGATTACGAGCGGCAAGCGGGTTACACCAGGCACGAGCGGCGCGATTACGCTGCTCGGCTCCATGGCAGCGCTAGCGGGCGCCGCGTTCATCGGCGTCGTCGCAGCAGCGCTGCTGGCGCTCCCACAGCAGTCTTACGCTGCTGTGGACGCTTGGGGCGGCGCCGCGGCGCTGGTCGCTGCCGCGGCTGCCGCCGGCTTGGCCGGCTGCTTCGCCGACTCGCTGCTCGGCGCCACCGTCCAAGCCATGTATCGCTGCCGGGAATGCGGCAGCGAGATCGAGCGCGCCACCCATTGTGGCGTCGCGGCTGAGCGAGTGCGAGGCTTCGCATTCATGAACAACGACAGGGTGAACCTTCTGTCGTCCTTGCTCGCTGGTGTGCTCGGCTGGGCGATTGGCGCGCTATTGCTATAACGAATTACCCCTTCATGGATTTCGGCCAATACGGCCTTTCCGGGAAGGGGTTTTATTTGTATATGGACTTTGTCGATCCGAGAGGACAGTCTGATCTCAGCCAATAGATATAGACAGAGTCCTTCCATTTATGTACAATAATATTATGAAACTAAGTTTCACTATATGAAACAATGAAGGTCTTATTTTACCATCTCATGAACGGAGGAAACCTATGACATCCTCATCCGAATCTTTATCTATCTCCCAACCCTTCACCTTCAATGGCATTGATCATGTACAATTAGCAGCACCTGAGGGCTGTGAGGAGAAGGCGAGAGCTTACTTTGGCGGCCTGCTCGGCTGGGTGGAAATACCGAAGCCGGCAAGCTTACTGAAACGTGGAGGCGTATGGTTCAAGTGTGGCGCCCATCAGATTCATATCGGTGTGCAGCAGCCATTTATCCCCGCCACTAAGGCGCACCCTGCCTTTCTAATGAATGGATTGCAAGCTCTGAAACAGCATTTACAGCATAATAGCATTCCGATTATTGAAGATGATGCAAGAACAGAAGAGGGTATCGAACGTTTTTATGCCAATGATCCATTCGGCAATCGTCTCGAATTTATAGAGTGGGGGTCAAGCGATGAACAGTAAAGAGCGCTTCTCGAATCGGGTAGACAGCTATGTGAAATATCGTCCGAGCTATCCGGATGAGGTAATCACCTATTTGTATGAGGTTGTCGGACTGCATCAAGCTGCTGAGGTTGCAGACATTGGTGCGGGAACAGGCATTTTTTCGAAGCTGCTGCTAGAGCAGGGCAGTCGCGTGATTGCAATAGAGCCTAATGATGCTATGCGCAATGCTGCAGTAGCAGCTTTGGGGGAGGCAGCGGGATTCCGGGCAATAGCAGGCTCCGCAGAGGAGACTGGACTGCCGGAGCAGGCAGTTGATTATATCGTCTGCGCACAATCCTTCCATTGGTTCGATCGGGACGCAGCAAGATTAGAATTTAGGCGAATACTCCGGCCAGCAGGTATTGCGGTGCTTATCTGGAATTCGAGGCTAACACAGGGAACGCCATTCCTAGAGGGCTATGACCGTCTGCTCCATACGTATTGTACCGAGTATGATAAAGTAGGCCATAAATTCATCAATGAAGACACTTTGCTTCCATTTTTCAAGAGTGGAGAATGTCATGTCGCTCGGTTCACGAACCGTCAAACCTTCAATCTCGAGGAGCTCACCGGCAGACTCCTATCTTCCTCCTATGCCCCGATGCCTGGCCAGCCGCAATATGAACCGATGATGGAGGAGCTGGAGCAATTATTCGAACAGACTCATCAAGATGGGCAGGTATTGTTCGATTATGAGACCGAGGTATACTGGGGTGAGGTATAGCTTCCTGCTGTAATGCTTAACACAAACGGCCCAAGGATCAATGATCCTTGGGCCGTTCGTCCATACAATCGCATTTACTTCGTTAACTGCTCCATCTGCTCAATCAAGCTCTCGAATACGCTCATCGCTTGCTCGATCGGCTCTGGCGTAGACATGTCAACGCCAGCCTTCTTCAGGATGTTAATCGAGAAGTCGCTGCCGCCGCTTTTCAAGAAACCAAGGTAGCGGTCAACGGCTGGAGCGCCTTCTTCCAGAATCTGCTTGGAGAAGCTAGTTGCTGCAGAGAAGCCTGTCGCGTATTTGTAGACGTAGAAGCTATTGTAGAAATGGGGAATACGAGCCCATTCCATCTCGATATCTTTATCGATGACCATATCGTCCCCGTAATACAGCTTATTCAGATCATAATAGATCTCGCTAAGCTCCTGAGGCGTCAAGGATTCACCCTGCTCAGTCTTCTCGTGAATAATCTTCTCGAACTCGCCGAACATTGTCTGACGGAATACTGTCGTCCGGAATTGATCGGCGTAATAGGTGAGCAGATACATTTTTTCCTTCGGATCAGTTGATTTATTCAGTAAATAATCCATCAGGAGTGCTTCATTCAGCGTGGAAGCAACCTCAGCCAAGAAAATCGTATATTGTGCATCACGATAGTTCTGGTTGTTATCGGAATAATAGGAATGAAGCGCATGGCCCATCTCATGGGTGAGCGTGAACATACTGTTCAGATTATCCTTGTGGTTGAGCAATACGTAGGGGTGCGTTCCGAATGCGCCCCAGCTGTAAGCGCCGCTGCGCTTGCCTTCGTTCTCATACACATCGATCCAGCCGTTATCGAATCCATCTTGAAGCACGGTTAAGTAATCCTCGCCAAGCGGCTTCAAGCTTTCTTTCACGAGCTTCTTCGCTTCGTCATACTTGATTTCCATATTGAACTCGTCGACGAGTGGTGCGAATAGATCGTACATATGAAGCTCATCAAGTCCGAGCAGCTTTTTACGAAGATTCATATAGCGGTGCATAAGGGGAAGATGCTTGTGAATCGTGTCAATGAGATTCGTGTATACCGATTGCGGAATGTTGTCCCCATAGAGCGACATGTCTAGTGCCGATGGATATTTGCGTGCACGCGCATAGAAAATATTTTTCGTTACATTCGCATTTAATGTCGTTGCAAGGGTATTCTTGAGCTTACCGTATGTATCATACATAGTTGTAAAAGCATTTTTCCGTACGTCGCGATTCTTGCTCTCTAGAAATTGAATGTAGCGGCCTTGCGTCAGCTCAACCTCTTCGCCATTCTCATCCTTCACTTTCGGGAATTTCAGATCGGCATTGTTCAATATGCTGTAGATCGAACCAGGAGCTGAGCTCATATTGCCCACTTGAGCAAGCAGTGCTTCTTCATTCTTGGATAATACATGCGCTTTCTGACGGCGCATTTCTTCTAAAGTATGGCGATACTCTGCCAATTCAGGATTCGTAATCATAGCATCAAGCTCAACGTCAGGTAGTGAAAGTACCTCTGGTGTTACGAAAGAGAGCGCCTCGCCGGTTTCAACGCTAATCTTTTTTGATTTATCTGACAATGCTTGATAGACAGGCTCTGCTGTATCCTCATGATGCTTCATATTGGCATAGACATACAACCGTTCAACATGCAGGGACAGTTCATCCTCCAGCTTGAAGCATGCTTTGAGCTGCTCGGCATTGGCAAGCTTGCCTTGGAACACTTCAGCTTTCTTAATCAGTTCCTTCGCTTTGGCATATTCCTTGTCCCATGCAGCTTTATCAGAGAATAGATCCTCCAGCTTCCAACGGTTTTCTACTGCAGTCTCTGAACGTTTAGGTACGTGATTCATCGAACTCCTCCTCGGAACGGTTATGGATATTGCGGCTTGATGAGCGCTAGGCCTAGCCATACTGGATACAGCAGAGCCAGGCACAAGGCTTAACGTTAATAGAATGGGTAACCATTTCATATGGAGCTATCACCTCTAGAACACAGTTTGTCCTAGTATGTCCGGCGCAGCTTCATTTACTCGATTCCCATTGTGAAAAAGCTGTACACAATTAAGAAAAAAGCAAAAGCAATGAAAAAGATAGATACGAGTGCAAGACCGCGACGCAAGCCAGGAGCTAAGGAATCGCGTTTCATTAACACGACCCCGCCTAAAGCGAACGCGGCAATAATAAAGATGATCGTAGTTGTTACATCCATTTGCTGCGTGAAACCTCCTGTATTGTCGTATGCGGCACCTGTCATCGATATGTTCGCCGCATAGGGGATTTTTTCCTTCTGCTGATCAACATTTCATCTGGAATGGGTAATTAGATCGCTTTAAAGGCTGCAATGATATCTTCACGTTCTTGTTCGCGTCCAACATAGCTCTCAGGACGGAAGCGCTGCTCTGCCCAATGAAGCATCTCCGGACGGCTGACGAACGTATGGCATTCTTCGCCCCACTGATCCGATATTTCGCGGACGATCAAGGTTTTGCCTTGTACCTCAACATTGAGCATGTTGTATTTGTCTAATTTGTATATTTCGTGCTTTTTGAACATAGAAATTCATTTCCACCCTTCATTAATACGTTAAATCGTATACTCTCCATCATAGCTTTTTTTAGTAGTGGAAATCAATATTATAAGGTGGTAGAATAAGGATATTCCTGTTCAGTAAGTCGTTTCAAGAACAAGAATGAGCACCGCTTCACAAGAGCCCGTATTTATTAGTTTAGATGAGACGAGATGAGACGAGGAGAGTGTTTTTCGAGATGAGTAAACAAGCCTACGAACAGATTGGTTTTTCAATGACCTGCAGAAGCTATGAAGAATATTTGCGAATGTTCGATTTAACCGATGCAGATATCTTGCAAGGCAGGGTGCTTGATGTGGCAGCGGGGGCATCATCATTCACAGCTGAGGCGAATAGACGTGGATATGATGCTATAGCTATCGATCCCAGATACGCGAAGAGCGTTAAGGAATGGGTGCTTGAAGCTGCTGAGGAGATTGAAGTATCGACAGCTAAGCTAGCTGCGCTGGTGGATGTCTTCGACTGGAGTTTTTATGGAAGTCCCGATAGTCACAAGGCTAGCAGATTAGCCTCCTTGAAGCAGTTCAGCGAGCATTTGGACACTGAAGCAGGCAAGAGCTGCTATCATTCAGGTCAGCTTCCGCATCTGCCATTCGACAACGATACATTTTCACTCGTATTATGCAGTCATTTGTTATTTTTATATGCGGATCATCTAGGGACAGAGTTCCATATCCAATCGGTGCTTGAGCTAATGCGAGTGTGCAGGCCGGGCGGCGAGGTGCGAATCTACCCTGTAATGAAGCTCAACTGGGAGCCTTATCCGGAGCTTGATGAGCTTATGGAAGCCATCATTAAGGCTGGAGGAAAGCCGGTGCTTCGGCCATCCAAGCTTCCATTCATCCCTGACTCGAAAATGTATTTGAGCATAAATATATGATTGATTTTTCCAATTTTGGAATATATAATAAGGGTATTAGCCGTCATTAACGGCGGTCATTTTTAGGAGGTTGTTCATTTGACAGGAACAGTTAAATGGTTTAACGCAGAAAAAGGCTACGGCTTCATTTCCGTTGATAATGGAGAAGACGTATTTGTTCACTACTCAGCTATCCAAGGCGATGGCTTCAAGGCTCTAGAAGAAGGTCAATCCGTAGAATTCGATATTACTCAAGGCAACCGCGGCGCTCAAGCGGCTAACGTCGTTAAATTATAAGATTCAAGCTTATAATCAGGTGTGTCAGCATAATAAAGAGACCTTGCGTTCGATTATTCGGACATAAGGTCTCTTTTTTGCGTTGGCAACGGCAAATAATGAATACCTTCTCAGACAATGACAAAAGAAATAAGCCCCCGGAAGTGCGCTGTACAAGCGGACCACCGGGGGCTTCCATTATGACACTCTAGAACGATTATAATAATAGCTGATTAAGAATCCGGCACCTGCGATTAGAGCTAAGACAGAGCCCATCTGGAAGAAGGTTTCACGTCCTAGATGCTGGAATACATAGCCCCCGAAGGTGCCGCTGATGACGCCAGCAAGTCCTGTCCATACGACAGCGAACAGTGCTTGACCAGAGGAGCGGAACTCATCTGGAATAAGCTGTGAGATGTACCGAAGGACCGTTGAGAAATAAATGCCGAACGTCACACTATGCATGAGCTGAGTGACGAGTACCCAGTAAGGGTCATTAAGCTCAGCGAGCAGCCACAGTCGCACAGCATAGAGCACACACGCGATGACCAGTAATGGAAGCTCTTTGAATTTATGTCCGTATTTGCCTAGCAGGAATAGGATCGGTATTTCACTCGTCGCCGAGATCATCCATGCGAATCCAACCAAGGAATCACTTGCACCCATCTCTCGCAGGGTGATGCCTAGAAAGCCTTCATACATCCGATGCGGGATAGAGACAATTAATAAAATGATGAAGAAGAGGAAGATATTCGGCTTGCTTAATAGTTTGAAGAAGCCTGAGAAGTCAATTTTGCGTGAAGAGCCTCGATAGTCTCGGATGAAAAAGGATATAACGATCGTAATCGATATGGTTGCCAGTGCGATCGGAAGTGTCCAGGCAGAGCCTATCTCCTTGAGCAGCAGCCCGAACAGAAATGCTGATAGAGCAAAGCCAAGCGATCCGAATATTCGAATTAAGGCATAAGGTGTTCCTGTATAACGTGCAGATAATAAATACAGACTGTCGCTTAACGGATTAATAGGTGTCTGAAAAAAATAAAAAGCCATCATGACTGTACAAATAATGGCAAAATGCTCTACAGGAAACAACAAGGCAAGCATAGCCAGTTGTCCGAACAATAGCAGAGTAAGCAGCTTTTTGATCGTTTGGAATTTGTCGCTGGCCCATCCTAGAAGTGAAGTCGCGAAGATCGAAATGAACGGCCCTGTCGAATATATAATGCCGATCTGGGACGCTGTAAAGCCTTTATCCAAGAAATACAAAGGGATATAGGACACGATTACAGCTTGTGTTGCGTAAGTAGAGAACCCGAAGGCGCGAAGCGATAGCGTTTCTCTTTTTGCCGTGGCAGAAAGCTCTACTTGCATGTCTGAGCTGTCCATTGATGAAATTTCACTCCATCTCCAAATTATAAATATAAACAGATTAAGTAACGATTTTGTTAATCAGTATAGCATGAAGCGCTGGATTATTGTTTGTCAAAATGGTACATTTATGACGTAAGGTTCACTGTAGGGATATTATTCTACAATTTGTGTGCGAATCTTTATACCCTTCATAGCCCTTAAGCATCAATCAGATGACTATATTAAAGAGGGGTGCAGCATGAGATTAACAAGCTTATCAGGCAGCAGAGTTCCCCAGGGTCCATTGAAGCTGATGCATCGTGTATACAAATATGTATTGCCAGAAGTAGAAGCTGAATTTAAACAATTGCACAGAATGGCGGAGCAAATCTCCGATCCAGAGCTGCGCACACAAGCGCTTGACAGCATGGCAAGCAAGAAGTTTCATTGCCAGGGAGGCGCTGTATACGCATGCGCGAATCTGGAGCAGCGTCATGTTCTGATTCCTTTAATCGTGTCTCTTCAGACGATTAGCGATTATTTGGATAATCTTTGTGATCGCAGCACCTCGCTAGATCCGGAGGATTTCAGACAGCTGCATCAATCTATGCTGGATGCAGTCAATCCAGACGCCTCACTGCAGGACTATTATGCTTACCGAACGGAACGAGAGGATAACGGTTATTTGCATCATCTCGTAACGACTTGCCAGCGCAATGCTGCACAATTGGCCTCCTACAGCAGTGTACAGAGCCATGTGTCTGAGCTTGTAGCACTATACGGTGATCTGCAGGTGTACAAGCATATTCACAAAGACCTCCGCGAGCAGCAATTGCTTGCCTGGTGGAAAAAGCATGCACATCACTATCCGAATTTGCAATGGAATGAATTTGCGGCTGCCACGGGTTCAACTCTTGGCATGTTTATGCTATTCGTAGCTGCCAGTGTTGAGGGTTTGTCCACGCAGGATGCAGCGTCCATTAAAAATATATATTTCCCACATGTGTGCGGTCTTCATATTATGCTTGATTATTTAATTGATCAGGAGGAAGACCAAGCTGGCGGAGATCTGAATTTCTGCAATTATTATGAGAATCAGAATTTGCTTGTCGAACGTCTTGGCATCATTGTGGCACGGGCTCGCGAGGATGTGTTGAAGCTTCCCGCATCCGGATTCCACAGGCTCATAATTGAAGGGCTGCTTGCGCTCTATTTGTCAGATCCTAAGGTGAGAACGCAGACCGAGGTTCGCGGCATTACCCGCAAGCTTATGAAGAATAGTCCGCTAACCCGCCTATTTTTTCTAATCAACAGTATGTGGATTCGGAAACAACAGGCTTAAATAATTTCAACTATTTTGGAGGAATGTTTGATGTCTTCAGTAAAATCGATTGCAGTATTGACTAGTGGTGGCGATTCACAAGGAATGAATGCAGCTGTACGCGCAGTAGTGCGCAGCGCTATTTTCTACGGACTTGAAGTGTATGGTGTTCAACGTGGCTATCAAGGATTGTTAAATGATGATTTGAGACAAATGGATCTTCGTAGTGTAGGAGATATTATTCAGCGTGGAGGTACGATTCTCCAGACGGCTCGCTGTAAGGAATTTATGACAGCTGAGGGTCAAGAGCGCGGTGCTGAGGTGCTTCGTGCACGCGGTATTGATGGTCTTGTTGTTATTGGCGGCGACGGTTCTTATCAAGGTGCCAATAAACTAAGCAAGCTGGGTATCAAAACGATGGCTTTGCCTGGTACAATCGACAATGATATTCCATTCACGGACTTGACGATTGGGTTTGACACAGCAGTGAGCATCGTTGTAGATGCGATTAATAAGATTCGCGATACGATGTCTTCCCATGAACGTTCATCTGTAGTAGAAGTAATGGGGCGTCATTGCGGAGATATTGCTCTACATGCAGGTCTTGCCAGCGGTGCAGAGACGATTCTCGTTCCTGAAGTGCCATTCGATCTATCAGAAGTATCGGTAAGGATGAAAGCGAACTTCGCCAAAGGCAAACGCCACAGCATCGTCGTAGTTGCAGAAGGCGCTGGCAAGGGCGAGGATGTTGCCAATGAAATCACGAATGGCTGTGGTCTTGAGCCGCGAGTAACTGTACTTGGTCATATTCAGCGTGGAGGTACACCTACTGCTGTTGACCGTATTCTGGCAAGCAGATTGGGAGATTTCGCTGTTCATCAATTGATGGCTGGAGAGTCCGGCAAAGCTTGTGGAATTGTTCGCGGTGAGCTCGTAACGACGGACATCGACACAGTCGTTCATACGAAAAAACCATTCAACATGGACATGTACGAATTGGCGCTTCGCCTTTCTCAATAATCAGCAACAAGAAACGCCATTATATGCATAAGAAGCTTCTTGATCGGGCTAGAACAGTATCAAGCAGCGGTATCCAACGTCAGAGCATCCCAGCTCTGGCGTTTTCCCGTTTAAATGCCGTTTACATTAGTGGTGTACTCTTCTGATATAGAGAAGATAAGGAGATGGGGTAGAATGAGTAAGAGCAAGAAAGAGAAAAAGAGCGGCAGCGCATGGCGACCGTTTCTGAAATTAATTGCGGCTACGAAGCCGTCCAAGTGGATGCTTGTAACAGCCATATTGTTGAGTGTAGTATCAACCGTAGTTGGCTTAGTCGTACCTTTGTTTACGAAAAATGTGGTGGACAGCTTTACGATCACAAGTATAAGCACGAGCCAGATCGTTATGCTGTCAGTAGCTTTTATCGGGCAGGCATTGGCTTCCGGATTTTCAATCTATTTGCTCAGTCGAATTGGTCAGACAGTAGTCGCCAGGCTGCGTGATCGATTGTGGAAGAAGCTTCTTGTGCTGACGGTACCTTATTATGACAAGCATCGGACAGGTGACACGATTAGCCGGGTTACGAATGATACTGGAGTTGTGAAGGGACTTATAACGGAGCATCTTACTGGATTTTTCAACGGAATCATCTCGATCATTGGAGCTGTTACGATCCTGCTGTTCCTTGACTGGCGGATGACGCTGCTCATGCTGCTTGCGGTTCCACTTGCTATGGCTATTATGGTACCAATCGGACGACAGATGATTAAGATCTCCAAGAATTTACAGGATGAGACGGCTAACTTTACGTCGGTTCTCAATCAAGCGCTCTCCGAGATTCGCTTAGTAAAGGCTTCGAATGCAGAGCCGCATGAGTATGAGACAGGGAAGAAATCAATAACTACATTGCTGGCGCTGGGCATTCGCGAAGGGAAGCTGCAAGCTTTTATATTCCCGCTTGTAGGCTTTGTTATGATGACCATGCTAGTGCTAATTATCGGCTATGGCGGTATGCGAGTCTCATCAGGCGAGCTTACTGCGGGTGATCTGGTTGCATTTATCTTGTATTTGATACAGATCGTTATGCCTATTAATCAAATTTCCACCTTCTTTACTCAAATGCAGAAGGCTGTCGGGGCAACGGAGAGAATTATTATGACGCTGGATTCAGAAGAGGAGCTTACCGATGTTGGGCGTCCGCTACTGAATGCTAATCAGACGATTCATGTAAATCATGTCACTTTTGCATATGGGGATCATGATGAGGTGCTGCGAGATATTGATTTCAAGCTTGAGCCTGGCACAATTACAGCGATCGTTGGACCGAGCGGCGGCGGCAAAACAACGATGTTCTCCCTGCTAGAGCGATTCTATACTCCACAGGAAGGCGTAATCCGCATCGGAGATAGCGATATTGCTGAATTATCTCTATCGGATTGGAGAAGCAAGATTGGCTACGTCTCACAGGAGAGTCCGATTGTTGCAGGGACAATTCGGGATAACCTATCGTATGGTGCGGCTAGAACGATTAGTGAAGAGGAACTGGTAGCAGCTGCTAAGATGGCCTATGCGGATCAGTTCATTGGAGAGCTCTCAGAGCAGTATGATACGGAGGTAGGAGAGCGCGGTATTAAGCTGTCAGGCGGACAACGTCAGCGGATCGCAATTGCGCGAGCGCTATTGCGTGATCCCCAGATTCTCATGCTGGATGAAGCAACATCAAGCTTGGACAGTAAGTCAGAGGTTGTCGTCCAACATGCGCTGGACAACCTGATGAAAGGACGCACGACTCTTGTTATTGCTCATCGGCTGTCTACTGTTGTAGACGCGGATCAGATTCTGTTCATAGAGAATGGTCGCATTACTGGAAGGGGCACGCATGAGGAGCTGCTTCGTTCCCATGCTTTATATCGTGAATTCGCCAACCAGCAGCTGCGACTGGTAGAGCAGGTATAAGGAACAGGGAGGCTGAGGACATGGTAAGAATCGTAGTTGTGGATGATGATGACCATATCCGCGAGCTTGTTGGTCATTTCTTGAAGTCAGCAGGATATGAGGTGGAGGAGGCTGGTGACGGCGAAGAAGCTCTGAGGCTTATGGAATCCATTCGAGTGGATCTGGTCATTATCGATGTTATGATGCCGCGAATGGACGGCTATGAGCTATGCCGTCAGCTCAGGGAGCAATATGATCTGCCATGCCTTATGCTTACTGCGAAGGGTGAGACAGCTCAGAAGCTGAAAGGCTTCGAGCTGGGTGCTGATGATTATTTGGTTAAGCCCTTCGAACCGCTTGAGTTGCTCGCTAGAGTCAAAGCACTGCTGAAGCGCTACCGAATTGCATCCTCACAGGTTGTTCAAGTTGGCGAGGTCACTCTTGATCGCAAGAGCTATTCTGTAACGGTCAATAAGCAGAGTGTGGCGATTCCACTCAAAGAATTCGAGCTGCTATTCAAGCTGGCAAGCTATCCTGGCCAATCCTTTGCCCGGGGACAGCTGATCGAGGATATATGGGGCTTCGACTTTGAAGGGAATGAGCGTACGCTTGACGTGCATGTGAATCGTCTGCGTGAAAGATTCCCGGAGGATAAGTTCTTCTTCCGGATTAGCACAATAAGAGGCTTAGGCTACCGCTTGGAGGTCATAGGATGAGTGGCAGAAAGGCATGGCATGTCGTTAAGTTCATTTCGGCTATTTGCACATTTTTCATTGCTATTGCGGCCAGCTGGTCGATTATCTATTTGATAAGCCCTTGGATCTATGAGCGTCTGGATTGGCGGCCTTCTGACTTCTTCTCGCAGCTGCTTAACATGCTGCTGGGCTTTTTGCTCTTGTACGGGATTATTAATATCATTTTTCTATTCGTTAAGAACAAGCATTCTGAAATTAGCCAGTCTCTAACAGAGGCTATGCGCCGAATTGCCAAAGGTGATTTCAAGGTTCGTATGGAAATCGGACATCAGGATAGAGGGCCTTATGGCGTTATTATGCATGAGATCAATGACATGGCTCTTGAGCTGGATGAGATGGAGCAGCTGCGCCAGTCCTTTATATCGGATGTATCTCATGAGATTCAATCTCCTCTTACGTCTATAAGTGGCTTCGCCCGTGCATTGCAGAATGAACAGCTTGGCGGAGAGCAGCGACGGGAATACTTGAAAATCATTGAAAGCGAGAGCGAGCGATTGTCCAAGCTGAGTGACAATCTGCTTAAGCTGGCTTCATTAGAATCCGAGCGTCATCCATTCGAGCCGAAGCGGTATCGGTTGGATCGGCAGCTAGGAAGCCTCATATTGGCTTGTGAGCCGCAGTGGAACGCTAAAGAGATAGATATGAATGTGGATCTCCATGAGGCTTATATAACGGCTGATGAGGATCTGCTGAGTCAGGTCTGGATCAATCTGATCAGCAATAGCATCAAGTTCACACCAACAGGTGGAGTCATTGATATTCGGCTTGAGAAGAACGAGCAGGGAGTGGAATTCCGAATCCATAATTCGGGGATAGGTATTGCCCCGGAAGATCAGCAGTTGATTTTTCAGCGCTTCTACAAAGTCGACAAAGCCCGCAGCCGCAGAGCAGGCGGAAGCGGGCTTGGATTGTCGATCGTTAAGATGATTGTTGATATGCATCAGGGTACGGTTGCGGTGAATAGTGAGCTTGAAAAAGGAGCGGAGTTTATCGTCCGCATCCCTCATAGGAAACAATGAGCATAGGAAGATTATTGGTAATCGACATCTGCTGAATATTTGTTGCCTGCATTCCATAATAGGTATTCATCGATGTCCGTATTCTTCAAGGCCTCAATCTGTGCTTCGACCTCTGCCTTCCCATACTTGATGTAATGACCCTTGCCGAGCCAGCTTGCTGTGAAGTCTTGAATCCAAGGACGAATGATTGGCTTGGAATCTCCAATTGTGGCAAGTTTTTTGTGAGTATCCGTCATGGCGCCTACGATCGTCTCATAAGGGCTTTTATCAGGATTCTCTTGATCGAACCAGCCTGTGCTGTAATGGCTCGGGTACACCATTGGTGATATAACATGCACATCGTTTGAAATTTTGACGAAATCCTGGCCAATTCCTTCGGCTGCGGGTACAGAAGCCGCATACCCGAATATATCGACAGATACTCGCACGCCCATAGGTTCAAGCTGCTCGCGGGCGTATTTGACGAATCCCGCTACAATGTCTGAGCGGCTTTCTTCCTTCTTATCGAATTGAAGCGAATCCGCTTTTTTCTCGAAGCCTTCAGGGAACCTTACATAGTCGAATTGGATTTCCTTGAAGCCAAGCTTCGCAGCTTCCTTCGCTATGGCTACATTATACTTCCATACCTCTTCACGATACGGGTTGACGAAGCTCTCGCCACGTCCGTTTTTCCATATGGTTCCATCTTCATGACGGAAGGACAGCTCAGGCTGCTTGCGAGCCAGCACTGTATCCTTGAATACAACGATTCGTCCGATAGGATAGATGTTATGCTGCTTCAATGTGCTCATCAGCGCATTAATATCACGAATATATTTCTGTGATGTGCCTTGCTCCAGCAGCTCTGGCGTTTCCGTAGGATAGGTGATATAGCCATTATCGTCCTTAATATCAATAACCATGCTGTTCAGCTCAGTCTGATCGACAAGGTTAATGAGAGAGTCCATGCGAGCACCACCAGCGCTATGCGCTGTCACATAGATGCCTTTAACCGCCGGTGCGTCCGGCTGTGGATCTTTTTTGATGCCAGCTTCCTCGCCAGAAGCTTCGGATGGCTGCTCGCTAAATGCGGGGTTTGTTGCTACTATCGTCTGCCCAGCAGCAGCATTAAGCAGGGCGGCTGCAATGTGTTTTGCGGTGGCATTTTCTTCCCCAGTGCCCGTTAGTAAGCTGTACACCAGCATGATAGTTGAAAAAATGATGTCCATGTGCCTCTCCTCCCGCTAGCTTATCTTTCCAAATTATAAAGCAGACCAAGCCTCCGTGGCACTTATTTTTTTCAACCGCTTCATTTCTAAGCAAGCCAATTGTTGTATGTAGCCTCATAAGCAACAAAAAACCTGCTGAGCACGGCTCAGCAGGTTATACCTGTAAAAATTGGTGCCCGTATTGTCATTGGAGCAGAGCTTCTCTCTGATGCTCGCAAATGCTGTGTTGAACAATTTCCATCGCATCTTCGGGTGCAAGTACCGCAAGTCCATCACGCAGAACGATGTTGATAGCTAATTCGCGTTTCGTGAGAAAGGAACTGAGCTCCGGAGCAAGCTTCTCCACAATTTGTGACAATGTGACTGTTTCCATATCCACCTGAGCATCACCCTTTCTTAGTAGGTTAAGGGCACTTCATATGGCATGAAACTTAAACGAACGGGATAACCACATTATAACAGGATCATTTGTAAAAACATAGGGATATGTATATGATTCCGTTTTTGTCCATATGCATGCAGACTCGTGATATTTGCTCAGATAAATCGCCTAATCCTTTGGTTTACTGAAGTCGCCGATAACGCCAACTGTCTCCACGATATTAACGAAAGCGCGCGGATCCACGGAGGAGATTGTCTTTCTGAGCTCAGATAGCTCGTATTTGGTTCGTACGGTCATTAGCATATCACGCTCGGCTGAGGAGAACGCGCCTCGTGTTTTGATAATGGTAATGCCGCGTGGATGAGTTAGTAGCAAGGAGAGCAGCTCCTCGGTCTTCGTTGTTACAATAAAGGCAGTAACCTTAATATGCTTCACATGAATGAGATCCACAACTTTACCCGCTGTATATATGGAAAGCAGGGAGTACAGGGCTAGATTCCAATCATTGGAAGAGATAACCAAGGCAGCTATAACTAGACCATTGAGAATGAATATGATCATTCCAATAGGCAGATCTCTTTTGCGCGTAACAATGGAGGCAATGATGTCGAAGCCGCCGGAGGAACCGCCGTAACGCAGAGCTAGACCTGTTCCGAACCCCAGCATAATGCCTCCGAATACGGCGCCGAGCACAATATCCTTTGCAATGGAATGCACAGGAATGAGCTGCATGAACAGTGTAGATGCTAATACCGTGTAGATGGACCATAGAATGAATCGTTTGCCCACCATGAATAATCCCCAGATGAGCACAGGAACATTAAGGAGGAGGTATAACCAGCCGATATTCGATCCCGTAATATAACCGATCATCATTGCAATCCCAGATATGCCGCCGCTGAGTAATTGATGAGGAATTAACAGCAGGTTGAAAGCGAGTGCTATGAGAAGTGCTCCGGCGGTCATTGCGACAGCTGTCAAAAAAGGTTGGTACGCACGAAGTTTCATGAAATAAATGTCTCCTCTTGCAAGCAGAATAGGGTTATGTGTAGGCTGTTTAATCAATTCTAGTATGGCTTTTTTTGCTTTGCTGGTATTCGTCATTGTTTTTGTGCTATAATGGTTTGGATATTTTTAAGTAGGCTGCAGATAAAAGGAGTATGAGAAAAGTTTGAAAACATTTGCTGAATTTGGCCTGGAACCTAAAGTGTTGCAGGCAATTACGGAGCTTGGTTTTGAGGAATCAACCCCAATCCAAGACAAATCAATTCCATTAGCTATGGCAGGTAGCGATTTGATCGGTCAAGCACAAACAGGTACTGGTAAAACAGCTGCATTCGGAATTCCATTGATTAACAAAATTCCGACCAGTGAGGAACGTATTGTCGCCCTAATTATGACGCCAACCCGTGAACTCGCTATCCAAGTGGCTGAGGAAATCGGGAAGTTAACTCGATACAAAGGTCTTCGTTCATTGCCGATCTATGGTGGACAAGAGATTGGACGCCAAATCCGCGCATTGAAAAAGAAACCGCAAATTATTATCGGTACACCAGGACGTTTGCTGGATCACATTAACCGTAAGACGATTCGTCTTGAAGATGTTCAGACGGTTGTTCTTGACGAAGCAGATGAAATGTTGGACATGGGCTTCATGGAGGATATTCAATCCATCCTTAAGCAAGTGCCAGATGAGCGTCAAACGATGCTGTTCTCGGCTACGATGCCTCCAAACATTCAGAAGCTTGCCCAGCAGTTCCTGAAAAACCCGGAGCATGTATCGGTTATCCCGAAACAAGTAACTGCACCGCTAATCGATCAAGCTTACATCGAAGTGCATGAACGTCAAAAATTCGACGCGCTTAGCCGCTTGCTTGATATGGAATCCCCTGAGCTTGCTATTATCTTCGGCCGTACGAAACGCCGGGTTGATGAGCTTAGCGAAGGTCTTCAAAAACGCGGATACTCCGCGGACGGCTTGCATGGTGACCTGTCGCAGAACCAACGTGATAGCGTAATGCGTAAGTTCCGTGATGGCAGCATTGACGTGCTTGTAGCAACAGACGTTGCTGCTCGTGGTCTTGACGTGTCAGGCGTAACGCATGTTATCAACTTCGACCTTCCGCAAGATCCGGAGAGCTATGTTCACCGTATCGGCCGTACAGGTCGTGCTGGTAAAGAAGGAACGGCTTGGTCGTTCGTCACACCTCGTGAGACTGACCACCTTCACTTCATTGAGAAGGTTACTCGTCAAAAAATCAGCCGCAAGCCGCTTCCGAGCATTGCAGAAGCTATCGAGGGCAAACAACGCCTGACTGCAGAACGCATTCTTGAAATCGTGCAAAGCGATGATTTCTCCGAGTACAAAGGTATTGCTATCCAATTGCTGGAGCAGTACGATTCGGTTCACTTGCTTGCAGCAGCAATCAAGCAGCTAACTGGCGAGAAAAAAGACATCAATGTTGAATTGACGCCTGAAGAGCCGCTTCGCGCTAAAAAACGAAAGCCTGATATCCGCTCCAACGGACGTCGCTTCTCCGGTAGCGGCGGCAGCGGTTCGTCTTATGGCGGCAACCGCAGTGGCAGCACTGGCGGTGGATACCGTGGTCGTGACGACAGACGCAGCAGCGGTGGCAGCGGCAGCGGCGGCGGAAGCTCCCGTGGTTATGAAGGCAAAAGCCGTGATAACAGTGGTAAAGGACGTCCTGAGAACCGCAGCAGCGAAACTCGTCGTCCGAAGAGCTCCGAAGATTTCGTTAACAACTAAGTAATGATTGGCGATAACCTTGTAGGTGAGGGTGATATTTATCTTTGCCTACAACTAAAAAAACCGGGGAAGTCCGTGATGCCTTACGGGCATCCTGGCTTTCTCGGTTTTTATATTATCGTATCCCGCTAGGTGAGCTGAATAGATGGTAGCCTATGGATGATCAATTGGACAGACAATAGAATTCTACAATGGTGGGGGCAGATCGAATGGAACCAAGAGGCCTAATGGGAGGATTTTATAAAATCTCCGAATGGATTATGCGGTTGTCTGTTACGAACGTTCTATGGCTAGTTTGTTCAATTCCATTTATCTTTTTTGCATGGGGCGGATTGTTAGTCACTCCTAGTGAGACAACTGATTCTGCTTATTTGAGTCAATTGTATTCGGCCTTAATTATGATGGCGATCGTCGCACCATTTACGTTATTTCCAGCTACTGCCGCAATGTTCACAGTTGCTCGTAAATGGGTAATGGGCGAAGCTGATGTGCCGTTGTTGAAAACGTTTTTTCGAGGATACAAGGAAAACTATTTGAAAAGCATGATTGGCGGTATCTTCTATACGCTATTATTCACTATTATGGTTGTAGATTTTATCGTGTATCAAAAGCAATTCAACTTGGTTTCTTATATTTTCATAGCATTGCTTCTGCTTCTCGGCGTTTCTTTATTTAATTTCTTCTCTATGCTTGTCCATTATCATATGAAAACGTTTCAATTATTAAAAAATGCCATACTAATTACGATAGGGCGTCCGATTCGTTCGTTCTCCTCTGCAGTAATGAGTGCTGCTGTCGTGTATTTCAGTACACAATTCACATTCTTGATCCCGTTCTTCATGGGCAGTATTATTGCTTATCTGGCATTCTGGAATTTCTACATGATTTATCAGAAGCTGCAGGATCAAGCAGAGAAAGCAAGATTGGCAGCAGAAGAAGAAGCGGAGTTCGCCGAGCTTACAGATGCGGATTCGGATCGAATCACCAAATAACAACTAAACAAGTTAACAAGTATATCAAGTTTACATTTGCTTCATTAACGTCTATAATAGCAATACATCCTGCGATGTTCGTTTCGGCTTTTCATTGTTTTGAACCAATGGCTGTTTCAAGGGAGCCCAATATCGGAACGCGGCTGACATGCCCCCTAAAGGGGATCTCAAATTCGTTTCTGAGGACACCCACCTGCGTAAGCGGGTTCAGAAACTTGTGAGTCGGACGGCATAGGCGGGTTCTTTTCTTGCTATTAAAGAGTTTCTGCCTCGAAAGATGTGCAGGGCTCTTTTTTCATGGGACTAATCATGTTATCATGAGATAGACGTACATAGAAGTCGGAGGGGGAGATCGTTGTTGTTGAAGCGGACCTTAATTGGGCTGCTGCGCAGTCATGAACAGACGGGCGACAAAGCCAAAGACCCACAGCTCAAATCACACTTCTACAAGCTGTCGAAAGAAAAGGCTTGGGACGAAGTGGTGTCTACCTTAAAGAAGATGCAAGGTTATAAAGTGCTCCACGAGGTTCAATCGGTCGGTGAGATCGTGGTTGAGAAGCGTACGGCTTTCGGACGAACTATGGATATTACCGTATCTGTCATAAGTGTGAACCCCGTAAGCGCGGCAGTCGATATTTACTCCGCCTCACGCGGGTCTATGGGGGACCTTGGTTCCAACTATAGAGTTATTCTTGATATCTACAATACGCTTGATAAGAAGCTTGCCGCCTACAAGATTTCGCAGCGGTAACTCATAAAATGCACAAAAGCGAGGAAGGTTACCCTTCACTCGCTTTGTTTGTGACAGGCTGCTTTACAGGAGTGCTTTCACAGCTTCTACAGCTTGCTCATAATTCGGGTGCTCCGTCATTTCAGCTAAGTATTCTACGTATTGAATCGTATCGTTCGCATCAATAACGAAGATCGAGCGCATATCAAGACCCAGTTCTTTGATGTACACGCCATACGCCTGGCCGAAGTCATGCGATTTGTAATCCGAGAGCATAACGACTTGATCAACGCCTGCAGCTCCACACCAGCGAGCTTGCGCGAATGGCGTATCAACACTGACTGTCAGGACAGCAACGTTCTCTCCAAGAGTAGATGCTTCTACATTGAATCGACGAGTCTGCGCATCACATACGCCAGTGTCGATTGAAGGGATTACGCTAATAAGCTTCACTTTCCCTGCAAAATCCTTCAAGGAAACAGATTCAACAAGGGACTTATTGATGAGGAAGTCTGGAGCTTGATCACCGACTTTTAATTCTGGTCCGATTAATGTAATAGGATTACCTTTGAATGCGGCAGCTCCGCTACGTTCTTGAGACATGTAACAATTCCTCCTTCAATTTGTGTGGTCAATAACAAATTTATTATAATCGTTATGAATCAGCATTGTCCAATGATTGAGAGGAGAGGTAGCTTTATGATATTTATGAGATATGAAAGTTTTCGCGGGTATTTGCGGATGTTCCCTGTAACATCTGCGCTAATCGCGCTTAATCTCGTTTATTTTATTTTTCTTGTCCTCGTTGGAGGCTCGACGAATGGGGAAGTATTGATTCGTTATGGCGCGTTTGTATCGCATACCGGTTATGATCCTTTGGGCATGACCGAGCCATGGCGATATGTAACCTCTATCTTCATGCATTCTGGCTTTCAGCATTTGCTGTTCAATATGTTCTCCTTGCTCGTATTCGCTCCACCACTGGAGAGACTGCTGCGCTCGGTGAAATACGGAGTGTTCTATCTGCTATGCGGAATACTGGCTAACGCAATAAGCGCAATAATGACGATTATTACGAATGATGCTGGTTGGCATGTAGCAGTAGGCGCTTCAGGTGCGATCTACGGTGTATACGGAGCATTTCTGTATATTTCTCTATTCAGAAAAGCTTGGCTGGACGAAGCGTCTCGTAAAACCGTGTACACTATTCTAGGCTTTGGTGTCATATATTCTATTGTGGTACCAAGGGTTGATCTGTGGGGACATATTGGTGGAGGTATAGCAGGATTTCTTCTATATAGCTTGTTCGACCGCGCAATGGTCCGAAGACAACGAGTGAACTCATAATAAGCATCACGGTACAGGAGAGATAAGGAGACGTTATGGAACTTCGTCAGCTTTATTATTTTGTGAAAGTAGCTAGAAAAGAGCATGTAACACAAGCAGCTGAAGAGCTTCATGTCGCGCAATCGGCAGTAAGCCGTCAAATTCATCAGCTGGAGGAGGAGCTTGGAGTTAAGCTTTTCCTGCAAAAAGGGCGCAACCTTCAGTTGACGCCAGTTGGTCAGCTTTTTCTGAAGCGAGCAGAAGTCATACTTGCAGATCTCGAGCGCTCGGTTATAGAGATACATGAATTTTTAGATCCGGAAAAAGGGGAGATCAGGCTTGGCTTTCCGCATAGCCTAGGTGTTTCCCTCATTCCGCAGGTCGTTGCAGCGTTCAGGAAGCTGCATCCCAAAGTGAAGTTCCGCTTCAAGCAAGGGATGTATCCTTCCCTTATTCGGGATATGGTCAAGGGCGAGATAGATCTAGCCTTTATATCGCCGTTTCCTGATGAGAATGAGCATGTGTGCGGTCAAGTGCTGTTGACGGAGGAGCTGTATGCGATTGTTCCTCCTACACACGAGCTGGCTGAAGAAGAGATTATCGATCTGGATCAATTGAAGGATGAGACCTTCGTCTTGTTCAGTGAAGGCTATTCACTCAGACCAATTGTGTGGGAGGCGTGCCAGGAGGCAGGGTTTACCCCGAAAATCGGCTTTGAGGGTGAAGAGACCGAGACGATACGAGGGCTTGTTGCTGCGGGTATGGGGGTCAGTCTGCTCCCTGAGATGGCCTTGCATCATGCCGGGGTTCTTCTCCCGGCCAAGGTGCGTGTGCAGAATCCTCGAGTGACCCGTAATATTGGCATTATTCACAGATCGAATGAGAAGCTTCCTTTAGTTGCAAAAGTATTTCATGCTTTTTTACTTCGGTATTTTAGCGACCTTGAACTTAATAAAGAGGCGGAAGCGACAGAATAGTTGAACGCCTATTCGAATTGAACCAATCAAGAGCCATAGTGAAATCTTCATCAGAATGTCGTCGTAGACCTTCATTCCTGACGAGGATTGTCACTATGGCTTTTTGTTCGCTTGCGTATGAGGCGGTTGGAGGGGAGGAGGGGGGTTCTGAGTCTTGTTGGCTCCCGTTTCTCAGTCTCCCCGTTCATGGCTGGAATAAAGCGGATACATGAGGGTTAAATGATGTCTACACGCTTGGTTATTGCAGCTGTCTGCATGAAAAAGGCATCCCCTTGACTCACAAGGAGGATGCCTTAGCTACACTTATAGTTATTCGTCTCGGCTGGATGATGTGAAGATCATAATATACTTCAGAAGCTCCAGCAGAGAGATTAGAGCTGCAGCCACATACGTTAAGGCGGCTGCGTTTAGCACTTTGGCAACACCGCGTTCTTCATCATTAGCTATGAAGCCTTCTGCAACCATTACATCGCGAGCACGACTGCTGGCATTGAACTCTACTGGCAGTGTGATCAATTGGAATGCAACTGCGGCAGTGAAGAAGATGATGCCGAGTCCGATTAAATTCAATGAGCTGAACAGGAAGCCTGCGATTAGTAAGAAAGGTGCAATTCCTGATGCAATATTAACGACCGGGAAAATACGGTGGCGTACAACTAGCATCGGGTAATGCTCTTTATGCTGGATGGCATGCCCGACTTCGTGGCAGGCAACCGCAAGTGCTGAGATTGAGTTCTCATAATAGACAGGCTCAGATAAGCGAACAACTCGGTGAATCGGATCGTAGTGATCAGACAACGTACCTCGTACTGGTTCGATAGGTACATCATGAAGGCCATTCGCGTCGAGCATGCGTCTTGCGGCTTCATAACCCGTCATAGCGCTTCTTGATTGTACCTTAGCCCATTTGTTGAAAGTTCCTTTTACTCGGAACTGCGCCCAAATGGAAAGGGCGAAAGCGATTAATATAAGAAAGTCCATAGGATGAAAGAACATGGGGTCATACCTCCTTGTGTTGATTGCTGAATAGTTCTAAGCTTTACATGAAATTCCCTTTATTAAGTATAAGCATGATGGCTTCGATACAGGCTGCTGTCTGTGGCATTAATCGAGTATACAGCTGGTTGGCTTGTTTGGGCTTCATTTTGCCGATAACCGGTTCAAGCTCTTTCACCTCGCGCTCCAGCTGGCTCAAATGCTGCTGCAGATCGCTTAGCTTACGAGATACCTCTTCTTCGGCGGAGACTTTGCTCCAGCTCGCTAGATTGGTTTTTATTTCGTCAAGCGTGTATTTTTCTTTTTTCATGCTCTCAATACGTTCTAGTCTAACTAAAGTTTCATCATTATATAGACGATAATTTTTAGCTGAGCGTTCCGATGCTTCTATTAGGCCTATGGACGTATAATAGTCAATGGTTCGGGAACTGATGTTAGCCAGCTTGGCCAACTCTCCAATTCGATAAAGTTTCATATCCCCAACACCTCACCTTTCTCCGAGTTTCTCTAATGACATGATAATCGAAAAGAAACCATACAGTCAAACGTGTTACATGATTCTGCATGACTTCCAATCCATCATACTTTAGTAGCAGTTATTAAATAGAGACTATCTTCTATAGAAGGAAAGGGTCAAAATGCGAAGAATAGGAGCTTTTTGGTGCCCGATTTCTGGGTGAATTGTGCAAAAACTTAACATTCGCTTTGTTTTTTAACACGAACGTTAGATTTTTTTTGAAAAAATGAAGAAAGTATATTGTCAAATTGAGTACTTCTGACTATAATGACATTAAGTCTTTCCTAGAATGTCAGGAAATATCACACATTAAGGGAGTGGTCGTAGTGGTCAAGAAAATGTTAATTACTTTAGGTGCTATGTGTTTAGTATTCCCAGCAATGGCTTTTGCTAATGATCCATCGGGCACAACATTAGACATCGGGATCAATTCATTATGGGTGATGGTAGCATTTGTTCTTGTGCTTCTCATGCAAGGCGGGTTCATCCTATTAGAAGCAGGCTCCACTCGAATGAAGAATGCCGGTCACGTAGCAGGCAAAACAATCTTCACAACTGGACTAGCGGCATTGATTTACTGGGCAATCGGCTATGGCTTCGCATTCGGCGGAGATAGTACAATAAGCGGCTTTATCGGTTGGGGTGATTTCTTCTTCAACCCAGGCTTCACAAGTGATGGTGAATCCATTCCATCCGCTGTATTCTTCTTGTTCCAACTTGCTTTTGCTGCAGTATCGCTGTCCATCGCATGGGGCGGCTTCGCAGAACGTGCTAAATTGTCCTCATACTTAGTATTTACCGTAATCTTCGTTGCAGTAATCTATCCTGTTGTAGCTCACTGGATTTGGGGCGGCGGCTGGTTGGCTAAAGACGGAGCGCAAGACTATGCAGGCTCGACAGTCGTTCACTTAACAGGTGCACTTGCAGCATTCGCAGCAACTGTATTGTTGAAACCACGTATCGGCAAATTCAACAAAGATGGCTCAGCTAATGAAATTTCTGGTCACAACCAAGTATTTACTGCACTGTCTGTATTGCTTCTTTGGGTTGGTTGGTTCGGATTCAACGCAGGCAGTACACTTGCTATCGGCGACGGATTCTTCGCTTATATAGGCTTCACAACAATGCTTGGAGCTGGAGCAGGTGCAGTAGCGGCGCTTCTGATCTCATGGGCAGTGCTTGGCAAAGCTGATATTACTACTACATTGAATGGTACACTTGCAGGTCTGGTTGCTATTACAGCTTCTTGTGCTTTCGTTGATCCTTGGGCAGCTGTTGTTATCGGTCTTGTGGCTGGTGTGCTTGTATTCTTCAGTGCTAAATTCTTCGAAAAAATTAAAGTGGATGATCCAATCTATGCACTGTCTGTACACGGTATGGCTGGTATCTGGGGTACACTGGCGAATGGCATCTTCGCTACACAAGAGCTAGCTGATAAAGTTGGCGTAGGTCAAGGTGGTCTGATCGATACAGGCAGCTGGAAACAGCTGTGGGTGCAATTCGAATCCGTTGTCGTGTGTGGCGCATTCGTTCTTGCAGCTTCGTTCCTCGTACTTGGCGTTATGAAAATGATCATGGGCTTCCGTGTAACAGAAGAGCAAGAGATTGTCGGTCTTGACCTCAGTGAGCATGGCGCTTATGGTTATCCTGAACAATTGAAAAAATCAGGTCAAAACATTCAAGGATAATCTAGCATCTTGGGCGGACTGAGGGGAGAGGACGAGCGGATGGCAGATCCGGTGCGTGTGCAGCTTCTTAAACAAATCGGCAAAGCCGATGATGCGATTGTGCTGCGCAGTCTGCGGGATCAAGTACACGAACAAATGACAGCTCTTCTCCTGTCCAGTCCGGTCGAACAATTTAATGAACATTTGAACGAGTTGCATGATGCGGTGATTCACCGTTCAATCATACTCGCAGAAGCGGAAATGGCACGGTTGGGGATGGGTTCTCCCCCCGTGCCTTACGCGTATTTATTGTTCGGCAGCGGTGGACGGGAAGAGCAGACTTTGTCGAGCGATCAAGACAGCGGCATTGTCTATCAGGATTCAGTGTTTGATTCTACAGAACATCAGCAGTACTTTGAGCAACTATCTTCAATTATTGTTATCATGCTGCAAAAGACAGGTTATCCTCCTTGCGAAGGGAATGTGCTTAGCAGCAATAAAGAGTGGTGCAGGTCGCTTACCGCTTGGAAAAAGCAATTGAACAGCTGGTTCCAGGAGCCGGCTTGGGAAGCGGTACGCTACTTGTTAATCATGGCAGACAGCCGTTGTATTTATGGGGATCAAGCTGTGCTTATTGCTCTGAAGGATCATTTTTTCAGTGATATGCTGGATCATCCTATTATTATTCAACGCATGCTCGATAACACCATGCGTCACAAGGTTCTACTGGGAGTGTTTGGTCATCTCTTGAAGGAGCAGTACGGTGAAGATGCTGGAAGTCTAGATATTAAGTATGGTGCTTATATCCCAATGGTTAATGCCATTCGGTTATTGTCTGTTCAAGCAGGCATCCGTGATACTTCCACTATAGCAAGAATCCGAAGGCTCGTTGAGTACGATCAATTGGCTTCTGAGGAAGCGGCTGCATATGAGCAGGCATTTCGTCTTTTTCTACGTCTACGTTTAATGACAACTGAGAATAACGAGGATGGATTGTACGCGAATAATGGCAAGCTTCCAAGCTCGAAGCTATCCAAAGAAATGACAGACGAACTCAAAAGTGCGCTTAGGCTAGGGAAGAAGCTGCAACGGAAAGTGTTTAAGCAAACAATGGGTAGGCTCATGTAAGGCGGTGGTGAGGAGAAATGAAAGAATCAAAGGGTGTTGGTCGAATGTGGAGCCTATACAAAATGGGGGGGTTCACACCTGCGATTGCTTCCATGCTAGGCTCTCAAAATGCTCAGCAGATGGCGTTCATACGTTCTGTCAATAAAGAGCAGCGCAAACAATCGATGCTGGATACGCCGCTTAGGGATCTAGAGGTCGTCATATTCGATTTAGAAACGACAGGTTTTTATCCAACGAATGGAGATGAGATTATCTCATTCGGAGCTGTTGTGATGCGAGGGACGGAGTTGTATGAGCAAGAATCGTTCTACAGCCTAGTTAACCCGAAGAGACGTATACCAAGAGCGATTGTTGAACTGACAGGCATCACCAATGACATGGTGGAGGATGCTCCTGATCTCATGCAGGTGCTTCATGATTTCATGGAATTCGTCGGTAGACGTCTGCTTATTGCCCATGCTGCTGGTCATGACAAGCAATTCCTCAACGCCGCATTATGGCGGACATCAAAAATCAATCTCAATCATCGAGTGCTGGATACAATGATGGTTGCAAAGTGGCTCGATCCCAAACGCAACTCGTATGCGCTTGATGATGTGCTGGAGGATAGCGGAATACCGATAGCAGATCGGCATCACGCACTGCAGGATTCTATCATGACGGGGAAATTGTGGAGAACTTACCTGGAGCGGATATTAGAGCGGAATATTACGACGTTAGGGGACTTGTACGCTTATCTAAGTAAGCACTAGCCCCAGTGGTTCAAAAGCGAGCTTGTCTCGTCGATAGGGCTGTACATTAGGCTTATCGCGGTTAAGCATAGAGATAATCCAGTAGGATACACTGTGGTCAACAGGCCAGAAGCCCGTTTCATCATAAATAGAAGGGACAGCCTCTGACGCAGGATGGGAGTGGAAGAAACCGACGATCTTTTGTCGGTTTTTTTGCATTTCATAGAAGGCAGCGGTCCATTCTACTGGGTCAAAAGAGAATGCTCGCTGGGGAGTAGGATGAACGTTAGTGATAGAGCGTGCAGCTATAACGATGCTGTCGGCGCCCTGTCCGTCATCTTGTGCAGTAAGAATGCCGCATGCTTCTTTGGGAAGCGCCTCATGACATAATGACAACAGCTCTATATAGGCTTTTTGAGTTATATGTATATTGGAAGTTGGATTCATCGTAGGTTCCTTTCTAATCCAAGAACGATAGTCGTTCCTAATGGGGCTTACAGCTATTATAACGAGGTTCCAAGGGATTAGCTATCTCCGGGTATGAATAGATGGCTCATGACCTACAATAAGAGGATACGGGGCTACAGACTTACAATCACATCATTGTTGATGGGATTGTGATTAATGAAGGCTTGAGCTTCGATTCCAAGTCATGTTACCATGTAAGCAGATGAATAGGAAAATATCGGTTCTGGAAGGAAGGGACACCATGAGACGCGCTTCTGCGTTGTTTGTTGTAGCATTCGTATTAGCAGGATTGGCTGTATACCAATACATAGCTGGGGATGAGCCAGGCTCAATAGTTGCCGCATCTGACTTCAAGCCTAAGGCAGGCTTCGAGGCAGTAGCCTTCGAGCTTCCGGGCCTTGATGAGAAGGCTTATCAGGTTGGCGGCAAGCAAGACAAGCTGACCTTCGTTAATTTCTGGGCCTCTTGGTGCGGTCCTTGCGAGCTTGAAGCGCCAGATCTGCAAACGCTGCATGAAAAGTATGGCGATGAAATATTAATGTACGGCTTGAACGCGACGAAATATGATAAGGAGCGTTCAGCCAGAGATTTCGTGAACGAGCATGAATTCACTTTTCCTATCTTGATGGATCGGCCAGGAGATATAACGAAGCAGTACAAGGTAGATACATTCCCGACTACTTTCCTGATTGATTCAGAAGGTGTTATTAGAGAGCGGATTAATGGTGTCATTCCCCTTGCTGAATGGGAAAGACTAATCGATAAGTACATGTGAGTATGTCTATACAACATAAGGGTCCTGGGAGCTGAGCTCCTAGGACCCTTATGTTGTATATTACATTAATGATTAACTAACCCAAGTCGATCCAAGCTCTCTACCTTAGCGATATCAGCTCTATCCATCTTAAGCAATGCATAGCGGATACTGTCAATGAGAGCTTCCCAGCTGGCTTCGATAACATTGCTGGACACTCCTACCGTGCTCCATGTGCTGTCCATATTAGTTGATTCTACGAGTACCCGTACGATGGCTGCAGTAGCATCCTTCTCGTCGATAACACGGACCTTATAGTCAGAGAGATGAATGTCATCAATCTTCGGATAAAATTGCACAAGCGCCTTACGCATCGCATTATCTAATGCATTAACGGGACCATTGCCTTCAGCCGCAGTGTAGACTTGCTGGCCATCCACATTTAATTTCACAATAGCTTCCGAAATCATCTGACCGTTGGAGCTCTCGATAAGCATTTTGAACGACTCGACCTTGAATATTTCCTTCGTTTCTCCGAAGGCTTGGCGGAGCAGCAGCTCGAGTGAAGCATCAGCCGCTTCGAATTGGTAGCCTTGATGCTCCAGATCTTTGATTCGATCCATAATTTCTTTAGTTTTCTCGTTATTCGCATTAACGTCAAGGCCCAGCATTTGGGCTTTGGAAATAATGTTGCTCTGTCCAGCAAGCTCAGAGACGAGAATACGCTGTTTGTTGCCGACAAGCTCGGGCTGGATGTGCTCGTAGGTTTTGGAATCCTTCATGATAGCCGAGACGTGAATGCCGCCTTTGTGGGCAAAAGCTGCATTGCCGACATACGCTTGACCAACTGGCATATTGACATTGGCGATCTCACTAACGAATCTTGCTGTACCTGTCAGCAGCTTAATATTATCATCAGCAAGACAATTATAGTTCATCTTAAGCTGAAGGTTAGGAATGATAGAGCATAGATTGGCATTGCCGCAGCGTTCGCCGTACCCGTTCATCGTGCCTTGAACCTGTCTTGCTCCTGCTTGAACAGCAGCAAGTGAGTTAGCTACAGCGAGCTCACAGTCATTATGCGTATGGATACCAATCGATGTTGTAAGCTGTGAACGCACATGACTGACGATCTCATGGATCTCACCAGGCAGAGTGCCGCCATTCGTATCACAGAGAACGATCCAGTCTGCACCTGCATCCTGTGCTTTACGAAGAACCGAAAGGGCATATTCAGGGTTATTCTTATAACCATCGAAGAAATGCTCTGCATCAAATAGCGCTTCCAATTGCTTGCGTTTTAAGTAGGCGATGGAGTCATATACCATTGCGAGATTCTCTTCAAGAGTAGTCTGCAATGCGGTATGAACATGGAAATCCCATGACTTCCCGACAAGTGTTGCTGCTGGTACACCAGACTCTACGATACGCATCAAGCTCGCATCTTGATCAGCGATACTGAATTTGCGACGTGTGCTTCCGAATGCGGTAATCTTGGCTTGCAGATTGTAGGCTTTAATCCGTTGGAAGAACTCGATATCCTTGCTATTGCTCCCAGGGTTGCCGCCTTCGATATAATGAACGCCAAGTGCGTCAAGTTTTTGAGCAATTTTCAATTTGTCATCTGCCGAAAGGCTAATCCCTTCGCCCTGTGTTCCGTCACGCAGTGTAGTATCGAATATAGAGATTGATGTTGTCATTGTCGGGACGCCTCCTTCTTCAAATGATAAGAAAGTATAAATACACTCCTATACTTTGCTTATCTTTTAACGCCAAATGCGATTGTCCTTATACAAGGACGACAATACTGCTGCTTCTGAGCGCTGATCACCTTTACAAATCATAATGTACTATTATAGCACTTGTTCATTCGAATGTAGAGAGGATTAGGTAATTTTTTTGGATATAGAAGCGTTCCTTTCAATTGACTTGCCTTCCTCTAGAATAGTATGCTGAGGGTGGTTAAGGGTGGTGACAGGTTATGTCTGATACGCATAAGGATTACCCGGCCAAAGGACGCGTTATTCTGCATCTGGATATGAATGCGTTCTACTGCTCCGTGCATGAGGCGGAGGAGCCGGACAAATATAAGAACAAGCCTACTGCCGTAGCTGGCAGTGTTGAGCTTCGCAAAGGGATTATCGTAACCTGCTCATATGCTGCGCGTGGCAGAGGCATTAAGACGGGTATGACAGTAAGGCAAGCGATGAAGCTCTGTCCAAGCTTAACGGTCATTCAGCCCGACTTCTATTTATATAGAAAGTATTCCCGTGGATTCCTTGAGATCGCGAGGCAATATACGCCATTAGTGGAAGTGATCTCAATTGATGAATGCTATATGGATATTACCGGCTCCAAAATATTCGGAACGCCGCTTGAGATTGCTGCTGCCTTACAGAATCGTATCCTAACGGAGCTGGCGCTTCCAAGCTCAATAGGAATTGCCCCAAATAAGCTGCTGGCCAAGATGGCCTCCGATATGAAGAAGCCGAATGGAATGACGGTGCTCCGAATTAGAGATGTACCCAATCTGCTGTGGGATAAACCGTGTGACGTCTTGTTCGGAATTGGGAAAAAGACAGCAGACAAGCTGACGAAGCTCAATATCCGCACGATTGGACAACTAGCAGCTGCAGAGGAAGCCATGCTCGTGAAGCACTTCGGAACAGTAGGGGCTTGGATGAAATCCGCTGCTCATGGCATTGATCATGGAGAGGTGAATCCGGACCGAGACAAGAATAAATCGATAGGACATACGACAACATTGCCAAGTGATGTGACCGATCGTGAAGACGTTCATCGTATCATGCTCAATCTGGCGGACCAGACGGCCCGTAGACTGCGTCGGCAGAAGCTGATGGCATCAACAGTCCAAATTACGATTCGCCGCCCTGATATGTCAACGATAACGCGCTCAAGCACCTTCAGAGTACCGACCCATACGACAGATGATATTTATCATGAAGCCTGCCGCCTATTCGATGAGCATTGGCGGAGCAATCAGCCAGTCAGGCTTCTTGGCATTACCTTGCAGAATTTAACTTCTCAGGATGAAACCGCTATTCAGCTTGATTTGTTCGATTACGAGCAGCAGCCACGAAAAGAAGCGTTAACCAGAGCAATGGACACACTGCGCGATAAATATGGCGAGAATGCGGTTCTAACAGCGGGGATGCTCGGTGATGATCCATCCGCTCTGATCCGGAACAAAAGAATTCGCGGGACATCGCTGCAAAAGGATGATTTGTGAGTCCAGAATCGGCTGACATTGTTGCCAAACTGTCCTTGTTGTTATATATTGATGAGTGAAGGTTTACAATAAGGGTAAGCATGCTCAAGACAAGCTTAAGCTTACGATACAGCCGAGATCATACCGTATATTTTTTAGGAGGGAACTACAATGGGTAAATTTACATGGGTAGAGAAAGATACCTGTATTGCTTGTGGAGCTTGCGGTGCTACTGCACCGGATATTTATGATTATGATGATGAAGGTCTTGCTGAAGTGATATTTGGCAATGACGGCAACCGAGGCAATACTGAAATACCAGAAGACATGTACGACGATCTGCAGGATGCTGCTGATGGTTGTCCGACAGATTCCATTAAAATTGCTGACGAAGCATTTAATAACTAGATTATGTATAGATCAACTCCATTCCGATAGTAGCAATTATGCTGCTGGGATGGAGTTTTTTTGTGGAAATATTAGTATTTCTTTGCCGTTATGCCGATATAGAGTGTATGACTGGCAGGAAGGGGATACTGGTATGGAAACGCCCGACAATACACTCTATTTGAAAATTTACGTCAAAGAGCATCCTGACAATAAAATGGCCTGGTATTTGCTTGGCAAGCAATATATGGATCAAGGTAAAGAAGCGAAAGCCAATTATTGCTTCATTCAAGCCCGAGAAATTTATGATGCCTATGAGAAGAAGCGGCACCCGCTAGCTGAGCATCCGCAGGAGCTGCTCGAGCAATGGAATAAACAGCAGCAGAAGAAGCGACAGTTCAAGCGAATAGCTTCCATTGCAGCTGTATTCCTATTATTATCCATACTCGTGCAATCCAATACTAGCGAGCCTGCTGATGAGGAAGCAGCGGCTGCTTACGAGGAGGAGCTGCAGGCACTGCCCTCTCTAGGAGTAGTATTCGTGAGACAGGCGGATAGGAAACCAATTGGAACAGCTTGGAACAGCTTGCTTGCCACTCCTGTACAGCCCGCTCTAGCTCTGGCTGCACGTATGGAAGAGGAGGATAACTGGAGGAAGTGGACGGGCCGCAAAAGGGTTCTTATGTCCGTCAGCCGCTCATCAGGGAATCCGGAGGTCGAGGTGCAAATGTATGATGCAGCATCATGTAATTGTCTGCCTGCCGATTCCTCTAAGATGGTAACGGTGCTTGACCAGTGGAGCCAGCGGCAAGAAGCGCGTTGGACGCTCGCCAGCGCAATCTATCAATACAATAGGCTGTATGAGAAATGGCCGGAGAAATTAGATGATCTTATTCAGGATTATCCACGTAATGTCCTATCCGGTGAAGGGGCTGGGATGAGGACGATGTTCTCTGATGTGCTAACGGCTCTGAAGCAGGACGAGAAGGAAGCGGGCTCCGAGCAGAATCAGTCGAATTCAGCAGCTGTGACGGCAGGGGATAGCGACTTGCCGGCAGCTGATAATGGTATTAGCGAGGCACAGGATCGGCAATGGCGGAAGCCGCTTGAAATTATAGTAGACAAGGAAACTCATCAGCTGGCCATTGTGAGCGGAGATATTATTGTCCGCAGCTATAAGGTAGGGCTGGGGGGAGAACGGACACCTGAGGGAACTTTTTATATTAGTGAGAAGGTCAGGAATCCCAATGGCCGGGATGATGGGCAGTTCGGCAGCCGTGGGATGACGTTGTCAGGAAGTCTCTACGCCATTCACGGTACGGACGAGCCAGACAGCTTAGGCCTTGATGAGTCGCTTGGCTGTATCCGAATGGGCCAAGCAGATCTGGAAGAGCTGTACGATCTTGTTCCGCTGGGCACATCCGTCAGAATTAAAAACGGGACGCTTCCGCCTAAAGCAGCTCTGACTGCTGATAGATTTCAGCTGGAGCCGCTAAAGGACGAAACCAATCCCGGTAAAATTTATAAATGGCTAAATTAAATTTCATCAGATGAATTACGAAACGAGTAGAAGTACAGCTACTGCTACGACAACAACAGCTATAATGGAGCCGATCCATACGAGCGCTTTTTTGTTAACCTCTTCTTTGGGTTTCACTTTCATTGTTGGTGCCTTTCTTTTGGCTGTGCTCATCGACAATCAACCTTTCCATAAGTAATAAGAAATTGTAACCATATAGGTTCATTGTAATCGTTTTCTAGGTTTGTCGCAATAACTCAGGGGAAGCCTCGCTTATGGCGTGGCTCTTTTCTTTTTCCTATAAAAAAGATAAACTGTTCGATAGAACATATAAAAGAACGGAGTGAATGTAGGTGCTTTATTCTTCAATAGCTAAGCCTGTATTATTTCGTATGGATCCGGAGAAAGCTCATCATCTCGTTATTGATGGGCTGCATACGGCGGGAAGAGTTCCCGGCATGAACGGGCTGCTTCATACTATGTACGGTGTCCAAGCGGCACCGGAGCTTGCAGTAGATTTATTCGGCCTTCATTTTCCCCATCCAGTAGGATTAGCAGCAGGACTAGATAAGAACGGCAAGTCCGTAGATGGCTTCTCCAGTATTGGATTTGGCTTCGCTGAGGTGGGAACGGTAACTCCACAAGGTCAGGCTGGCAATGAGCTGCCAAGGCTATTCAGACTTCCTCCAGATGAAGCGTTGATCAATCGTATGGGCTTCAACAATGAGGGAGCGGCAGCGATGGCAGACAAGCTCTCCAAACGTACGATTCATCGGATACCGATTGCAGTCAACATTGGTAAAAACAAAGTTACACCAAATGATCGGGCGCACGAAGATTACCGATCCTGCATAAAAGTGTTATATACGTATGGTGACTTCTTTGTCGTAAATATAAGTTCTCCGAACACGCCTGACCTGCGGGCTCTGCAGCATGGCGATGAGCTTCGCACACTGCTTAGCGAGGTTTTGGAGGAAATAGAGCAGCAAGCGTCGAATCTAGGTAGCAAACCGAAGC
Source organism: Paenibacillus xinjiangensis (assembly GCF_059686975.1). Taxonomy (NCBI): domain Bacteria; kingdom Bacillati; phylum Bacillota; class Bacilli; order Caryophanales; family Paenibacillaceae; genus Paenibacillus; species Paenibacillus xinjiangensis. The sequence continues at coordinate 98,878 of NZ_JCAALS010000023.1, forward strand.
CAGTGCTGGTGAAAATTGCTCCCGACATGACGGATGAGCAGCTTGAGCTCACGGTAGCTACGATTAAAGATAGTGGAGTATCAGGAATTATTGCAACGAATACGACGTTGTCCCGGGAAGGGTTAACACATTCCAATGCTAGGGAAGCGGGCGGCCTCAGCGGTGTTCCTGTACGCGAACGCTCGACAGAGGTTATTCGTGCGGTGTACCGGCAGACTGAAGGTAAGCTTCCGATCATCGGTTCGGGAGGCATTTTTACAGCAGCGGACGCATACGATAAAATCCGCGCAGGCGCATCGCTCGTAGAAATATATACGGCGCTTATCTACAAAGGGCCTGTTGTACTTCGTGAACTGACGGACGGTTTGAAGGAGAAATTGCGTAAGGACGGCTACCGCAGCATATTGGAGGCAGTAGGAGCAGATCATCGATAGGAACAGGAGGCGGCCGGATGGACGGAAGAGACTGGAATCTTTTTTTGCAGCCTTATGAACAAGCGGTTGAAGAACTGAAAGTGAAATTGAAAACGATGCGGGTCGAGCTCAAAATGCGGGAGGCATATGCCCCTATCGAATTCGTCACCGGCCGGGTGAAGAAAATTTCCAGTGTATTGGAGAAGGCAAAACGGCTTAACGTACCAGCAGATCAATTGGAGCAAGGAATTGAGGATATTGCCGGCATACGTATCATGTGCCAATTCGTGGACGATATCCACCGAGTAGCGGGACTCATTCGCACGCGTAAGGATCTCACACTCGTGTACGAGAAGGATTATATTACGAATTTCAAGGATAGCGGCTATCGCAGCTATCATATGATCGTGGAATATCCGGTTCAGACAGCGCTTGGCTATAAAATTGTGCTCGCCGAGATTCAGATTCGGACGCTCGCCATGAATTTCTGGGCTACAATCGAGCACTCGCTGAACTATAAATATAAAGAAAGCTTGCCAGAGGATGTACGCGATCGGTTGAAAAAAGCGGCAGAAGCGGCGTCGCAGCTGGATCAGGAAATGTCCAGTATCCGTCATGAAATATTGGATGCGCAGCGCGGCTTCGAGGAGCGATCCAATGTCGTGAGCAAGGTGCTTAGCGATATTCAAGATTTATACTTCTACCATCGCATCAGGGAAGCTGCTCAATTCCAGCTGAAGTTCAATGAGCTGTGGGAGAAAGAGGATCTGTATGGCTTAAAGCAGCTGTCCATGGATATTGAAGCAGCGATTCTGCGAGCCAAAAAAACCAACTGATTCACAAATGAAAAACCTCCAAGCTGCTTGTTCATAAGCATCTTGGAGGTTTATCTCATTTAGACGATAGGCAGGACAAGGCTAGGAAGAGGACTTGGGTTTGAACTTAGCATCGATAGCTTCACGTATTTCATCCTTCGTCTTGCCCTGCTTGCTTAAGGCGATTATCTCCTCCATCTCCATCTTGCAAATGCCGCAGCTCGTGCTATGATCAGTCCAAGTGACACGGTCATCAGGGAGCTCGGCTATGTAGCAGCGAAGGAGCGAGTCGTGTGCGGTCTCTACAGCTTCCCCATTCATACATCCACAGTAGCAGTTGATCTCACTCATTAAATCCATGTGGTCATGAACGGAGGCATACAGCTCACTTGTGTGCTTGGTATGGTTGTCCAGAAAAGCAGGCAGGATGTCCCATGACTCGGTTGACTGCCATTTCTCTGAACCGTGGACATGCAGCTTGCCCTCTTCCTCTTTATCGGACATGCCGCACGCTGTAAGCAATGTGATCACAGCAAAGCCTAACAGCAGCACATACATCAAGCCGCGCAGGGGTGAAGGCGGTTCATTGCGAGGCTCCTGCATTAGGAAGCTGCTCCTGCGTATTTATTGAAATAATTTCTAAAGTCATCAAGCGTATAGCCAGCAGTAGTGCCTTCTTCTGCAAGTCCGCCCTCAAGCCGCTCTTCTACTTGAACACCGTCTTTGAAATACACGAGAGTAGGCGTATATTCGATATTATACTTATTATAATAGGTTTCGAATTCACGCAGATTGAATTGCGGGAGATCAATGCCAAGCTCATCAACAACTGGCATTAGCTGCGGTGTCGTATTGAGGCAGTGACCGCAGTTGGAAGCGAAGAAGTAGACGAAGAAGCTTTCTTTGTCAGCAACCTTCTGATCTAGCTCTTCTGGAAGGATAATATTCTGATAATTGGGATCATCGAGCAATTCCCTTGTTGCGGTGTTGAGCTCAGAGACAGGCTTTTGATAGAGCGCATTGACAGGCTGGTTATTATTCATCACGCCAATAAGTACGAATACAGCCACGATAAGGACAAGATACACATAGATCATTTTGAACTTAGGTAATTTCATTGTGGGGGGCTATACCTCCATATGTAGTGTGTCAGGCTAGCGGCCTCTAGGCCTGCTTGTCCTGCCTTATTAGCATTATATAACAGTGCCGCTTATTTGTGTATATGACTTGCGGACGACGACATTAGAGCGGGAGGACGACAGCATGGCCGGCTTTTTGCCGCTTTCTTTTACAACAAAAATGGAGTCTCTGCTAGGCGAGGAATTCGAGCGTTTTATGGCATCATACAGCGATCCCCGTGTATACGGTCTTCGCGTGAACAGGCTGAAGCTGGATGGGCAGGCTTGGAAACAATTGTCCCCTATGGGACAAGCAGTGAGGCCTATTCCTTGGGCAAGTGATGGGTTCTATTATGAGGAAGGCGAGCGCCCTGGCAAGCATCCGCATTATCATGCAGGGCTGTACTATATCCAAGAGCCAAGTGCGATGGCACCGGTTGAGCTGTTGGATGTGGAGCCTGGACACCGCGTGCTTGATCTGTGTGCTGCACCGGGCGGGAAGTCGACGCATATCGCGGGCAAGCTGCAAGGAAGCGGGGTGCTGGTCAGTAATGACAATGCAAGAGAGAGGACGAAGGTGTTAGCCAAAAACATCGAGCTTGCGGGGGTTCGGAACTGTGTGATATTGAATGAAGATCCGTCCGCGCTAGCCCCTGTATTCGCAGAGTGGTTTGATCGTATTCTGGTTGATGCGCCTTGTTCAGGAGAAGGGATGTTCCGCAAGGATGAATCGATGATTGCTGAATGGGAGAAGCATTCCATCGAACGCTGCTCGGCGATGCAGCGTCCTATCCTTCGAGATGCGGCAGCAATGCTCGCTCCTGGAGGCAAGCTTGTATATTCAACTTGTACATTCTCACCAGAAGAGAATGAAGCACAGATTGCGGCGTTATTGGCAGAGCATCCTGAGTTCGAGATTGTTCAAGTATCCCATGATTATGGCTGGCGGGCTGGACGTCCAGACTGGGCAGGAGCAGCAGGGGCAGAGCTGTCACCCGAGCGGCTTGCATCGCTTGCAGGCACCGTTCGATTATGGCCGCATCTGGTCGAAGGCGAGGGACATTATGCAGCCGTTCTACAGCGAAAGGGCGAGAGAAGCAGAGTGGTCGAGCTATCTGCTTCAACTGCAGGGGATCAGCCTCAGCCTGCTGAACGAATAGATCCCTCCAGCTCCAATCGGCACAAGGGCGATTCAGGCAAGATGCTGCGTGCATCAGAGAAGCGTGCTGGTCGTGATGGAAGAGGCGGGAAGGATGACGCCAAGCTGTATAGCCGAAGCCGTGGGGGAGATAAACGCAGTCAAGCAAGTAGATCTGGCGAGACCGTGACGATAGATCCTGTGGCGGCATGGAAGGCTTTTGTCGATGCGAATCTATCGGAGGACTTCACGAACGCAGCAGCTGTGCAGACATATGGGTCACGCGTGTATTTGCAGCCGGATTCGCTTCCGCCGCTGGATGGATTGCGGGTTGTGCGTGCTGGCTGGTACGTTGGCGAAGCTGGCCGCTTCAAGTTCGAGCCTTCACAAGCGCTTGCTATGGGACTAGTACGTTCTGAGGCGGCAAGATCCTTGAATCTGCTCTCTAGTGATCCGAATACGATTCGATATTTGAAGGGCGAAACCCTGTTTGTAGATTCATCTGAAATCATAGTGAGCTCCTCTAATAAGAGCTCTGACAAGGATCCATTCAAAGGATATGTTCTTGTCTGCACAGACGGATATCCAATAGGGTGGGGCAAATATGCAGAAGGAGGCATGCTCAAGAATGAGCTGCCTGCAGGCTGGAGGTGGATGTAACGATGGCGAAGAAGCTAAGGCTGGACAAGCTGCTATCCCATACGGGGTATGGCACAAGAAGTGAAATTAAGAAATTCGTGAAGCAGGGGAAGGTGACGGTCGATAACAAAGTAATCAAGGATAGCGGATTACTGGTCGATCCTGAGCTTCAGGAAATTAGGTTCGAGGGGGAACAGGTTGTCTACCGTGAGGTTGTCTATTTGATGATGAATAAGCCTCCTGGCGTTATATCTGCAACAGAAGACAAGCGGGAGCAGACCGTTATTGATCTGCTAGAGCTCGATGACCAGCTGATGCAGCCATTCCCGGTGGGGAGACTGGATAAGGACACGGTGGGCTTACTGCTGCTTACGAATGATGGGCAGCTTGCACATGAGCTATTGTCTCCTCGCAAGCATGTTCCCAAGACGTATGAGGCTATCGTGAACGGTGATGTTGGATCATCTGATCAATCAGAGTTCGCAGCTGGTGTGACGCTCGATGATGGTTATGTGACAATGCCTGCTGAGCTTCACATCTTGTCCAAGGAAAGCTCAGACGAGGGTGTCCTATCGCGTATTTCGCTAACGATTATGGAAGGCAAGTTCCATCAGGTCAAACGAATGTTTGAAGCTGTTGGGAAAAAAGTTGTTCATTTGAAAAGAGTAGCAATGGGGCCGCTTAAGCTTGATGAGACGCTTGAAGAAGGTGCTTATAGAGAGCTGACAGAGGATGAGCTTGAGCTGCTTCGCGCTCATCGTCGAGCAGAATAGATTACAGGATAGGAATGGGGAGAGCAAATGACGCTGCATTATGATTTGATTGCACTGGATGTGGACGGGACATTATTAACGGATGACCATATACTTACTAAAACAACGCGTGATGCGGTCAGGGAGGCTGCTCAGCGGGGAGCAGAGATCGTTCTCTGCACGGGAAGAGGTCCGCTCAGCGCATTGCCTGTGCTGGAGGAGCTTGGACTTAGTGGGACACTAATTACTCATAATGGAGGAGCGACGATTCATGCGGAGAGTCGTGAGGTTATTCACCGCTACGATATCGAACCGGCCAAGCTCCAAGTATTCTTGGAATATTGCCGGAAGAACGGGATTCACTTCGATCTGAATACGGCGTTTGAGATGATGGTGGAAGGAATGACTCCTGAAGCTGAATTGATGTACAGCAGATTCCATGCTATGCCGACCTTGCTGCAGCCAGACGGTATTTTGCCAGAGGGCCTTGTGAAATTTACAGTGTTCGGCACGAAGGATTCTATGGATGTGGTAGAGGAGGAGTGGAAGCAGTGGATTCCAAGTCTGCAAGCGATTCGCAGCGGTGACCTGTTCATTGATGTACAGCATCCTGAGGCGACCAAGGGAACAGCGCTTGCGCAGCTTGCCAGCACCAGAGGGATTGACCCTAGCCGAGTGCTTGCCATCGGCAATTACTTCAATGACATGACGATGCTGGAATTCGCTGGACATGGCATCGCTATGGGCAATTCTCCTGAAGCGGTAAAAGCGGCAGCTCGCACAATAGCTCGTTCTAATATGGAGGATGGCGTGGCTTACGCTCTAAGGGAGCATGCCTGGGGTTAAATGAATAGGGGAAAACCGCGTGAGAGCTTGTTTCTCCGCGGTTTTTGTTGTTGTGTGGTCCAAGTAAATTAATACAAGGCGCCTTTGGATATGATGACTAAAAGAATAAACAGGACCAGGATGACACCTGTCGTAGTGAAGCCTCCATGTACACCAGACATGCAATTTCCTCCCTGTAAATAAATTTCCGGCTGTGGGTGTTAGCTATGGCTTGATTAGGTTTCCCGCCTGCTCGGTATAGGGTATATTATGTCAATTGCCCTATTTCGAATGGACTCCTGTCACGGTTCCAGAGAATTAGGCATATGTCCTTGTATACTTTGCATAGGGTGCGGCATATGGCTTATCGCTACTCGCCATGGGAGGCTAATGACTAGGAGCGCTGAACGGCAAAAAACCGTCTGTCCATTCAGGACATGACGGTTCTTGGGGTTGAGATAGATTAGCGTTTGCGGCCGCGACTATTGCCTGAGCCGGAAGGGCGTGATGATCCGCCTTTGCTGCTGCGTGAAGCACCGCCCGAACGGCCGCCGCTTGTGTTAGAAGAGCTTCTGCCACCGCGCTCGGAGCCGCCAGCGCTGGAGAAGGTTCTGCCGCCGCGTTCGGAGCTGCCAGCGCTGGAAGAGCTTCTGCCACCGCGCTCGGAGCCGCCAGCGCTGGAGAAGGTACTGCCACCGCGCTCGGAGCCGCCAGCGCTGGAAGAGCTTCTGCCACCGCGCTCGGAGCCGCCAGCGCTGGAGAAGGTACTGCCGCCGCGCTCGGAGCTGCCAGCGCTGGAAGAGCTTCTGCCACCGCGCTCGGAGCCGCCAGCGCTGGAGAAGGTTCTGCCGCCACGCTCAGAACCGCGTTCGGAACTGTTAGCGAATGATCCGCCGCGGCCACCACGTTCTGCGCCTCCTCCACTACGTGAACCACGCCCGCCGCGATTCTCACTTACACTATTGTCAGCCCAAGGGCTTGCTTCATTGTTAACGGCTGTATTACGGCCGTCTGCATTCTTCCGTCTGGAGCCAGTACCGCCGCCTTGTCCGCGCCCGCTAGTGCGGTCACCGCGTCCACGTCCGCCTTGAGGAGCAGGCTTGGAATCCCGTCCGCGACGTGCTCCGCGTTCTGGCCTGCTGTCTTCCTTGCCAGATGTCTTAACAGCTTTGCGTGGTGTGCGATCAGTCGTTAACGTGCCATCAGCTTCAAGCTTACGGCGTTCCAGTACGGCACTAATGCTGCGTTCGATATGAGCTACAGCACCGCGGTCATAAGGAGATACGAACGTTACGGCAGTCCCGCGTTGTCCTGCGCGGCCTGTTCTGCCGATACGGTGAATATAAATTTCGGAATCCTGCGGAACATCATAGTTGAACACATGAGTAACGCCTTCCACGTCAAGTCCACGTGCTGCAACATCTGTAGCTACGAGCACTTGCAGCTTCGCATCACGGAACCGCTTCATGACTTGCTCACGCTTCGCTTGTGTTAGATCGCCGTGCAGCTCGTCTGATGCAAAACCGTGATCCTGCAGCGCCTCGTTGAGCTTCTTGGCGCGTACCTTCGTCCGGCAGAACACGACAGCCAAGTAAGGATTCTGATTCTCGATAATCTGAATGAGCGCATCCTGTCGTCCGCGATCGGAAGTCTCAACGACGTACTGCTTGATATTATCCAGCGTTACATTAGCGCTCTGGATTTTGATATCTACAGGAACCTTCATGTACTCTGATGCGAGACGTTTGATCTGATCCGGCATTGTAGCGGAGAACAGCATCGTCTGGCGTGCCTTCGGCGTCTGCGTAATGATGCTCTCTACATCGGAGAGAAAGCCCATATGAAGCATTTGGTCAGCCTCGTCCAACACGAGCATGCGAAGCTTGCCGAGACTGATCGTCTCACGCTTCATATGGTCGATTAGACGGCCTGGCGTTGCTACAACGATATGCGGTGCGTTGTTAAGCTTTCTGATCTGAGCGGTAACATCTTGGCCGCCGTATGCCGCGAGCACCTTAGCTCCTACTACGGGTGCAAGCTTGGCGAGCTCACTCGTAATTTGGATAGCCAGCTCTCTAGTAGGTGTTAGAATGAGGGCTTGTACCTGCTCCTTCGTAACATCAATCTTTTGCAATATTGGCAAGGCAAAGGCAATGGTTTTGCCTGTTCCTGTCTGTGCTTGGGCGATAACATCCTGTCCGGCAAGAAGGACGGGAATGGCTCTTTTTTGAACAGGAGTCGGGTTAATAATCCCTTCAAGATGGAGCCGCTCTGCTAACTCCGGGATAATGCCCATTGAACTAAACTCGGTTGACATTTGTGAATTTCCTCATTTCATCTATCTCGTTTGATGTTAAGTATAACAGTTGTGCCCATGATGTGCATCTTCTGAATACATATGCTATGCTGATTGCTACATAAGCACCCGAAAAGGAATGATACATAATGAGTGGAACAGAACGCGCTTCGGTCAAGCCGGGGCTTGAGGTAGACATTGTTTTGAAGCAGGATCAACGGACGGGTAAGCTGACACGCGGCATTGTGAAGGATCTGCTAACGAATTCAGCTAACCATCCACATGGCATTAAAGTTCGTCTAACTGACGGTCAGGTTGGCCGGGTTAAGCACATTCATGTGAAGTAGGGTGAAGGAAGATGGCGTTCGGCATTTCTCGATCAGAGATGAATGAATGGAAGGCTAAGGTTTCACGCGGTGAGATTGCCTTCTTGACCCACTACTGGATAGATCCCCGATTTCCTAATATGACAACGGTCACGAAGGTAGGATGCTCTGACCTAGATAAGCTAGCTAAGTGGTGTGTTGACAACGGATTAAGCCCCAGATATATACACGCTCGCGCGGAATATCCTCACTTCGATCTCCTTGGTCCCAAGCAGCGTGAAATATTGCTTCGTGAGCAGCAGCTCGATCAGCTGGAACGCTTCCGATTATGATGAGAGCCGCCTTCGGGCGGCTTTTGTTATGGTATCAGTAACCCCTCGTGCAGCCCAATACCATCTCGAATTTATAGTAAACTTCCGTTATGATAATAGAATACTAAGGGGACGGCAGATGGGAGCAACGCGAGGCTGCTTGTTAGTCGTGCAAAATAATGAACCACAAACCGTCTCTATGATAAAATCGGCTTCGTCAATGAGTACAGCTACTAGTACATAGTGAATAAAAGACAGGATTTCAATGTCTAGTCTGGGATATGGAGAAAGGAAGGTTTAATGATATGACATACAAAGCTATCATTTTTGATCTGGATAATACTTTACTCAATTACACGGCTAGTGAGTTTCAGTCTATGCAGTATGCGATTGGGCATCATCGTCTAATGGAGCAGCAGGGCTTCGAATGGGAGCAATTCTGGACAAGGTTTGGTCCGATTAACTGGAATTATTGGATCAGCCGCACGGAGGCAAGCATGCAGATAAGGGAGGTTCTGGAGTTTTCCTTCCGTGACACTCTCATGGAGATGAAGCTTGAGCATGGGCTGGCGCTTCCGCTTGCCCAAACCTATTGGAACCATTTTTGCGAGCTATGCCTGTTCGAAGAGGGAGCTGAGCAGGTATTAGGAGCGCTTCATGGTCAATATAAGCTATCAGTTATCTCTAATGGAATTGGTGAAGCACAGCGCAGACGGCTCGCAGCGGGAGGAATTGACCGGTACTTCAATTGTCTGCATGTATCGGATGAGGTCGGTTATTGGAAGCCAGATATCGGAATTTTTCAATCTGCGCTTAGCAGCTTGCAAGTAGACCCTTCAGAGGCCCTATTCGTTGGCGACTCCCTAACCGATGATTATGAAGGCGCTGTTCGCTCAGGCATTGACTTTTGCTTATATAATCCAAGCAATCGAGCGCTAGAGCAGCATATTCAACCTAAGCACACCATTAAGCAGCTCAGCGAACTGCTCGGTATTATCTCATAATGGGGGAGACTAGGCTTAGAAAGCTGATGGGGATTAGAAGCATAGTAGCTATAATTGCCTGCTGTTACATGCTATGTCTAATCTATTGGATGTTTATCGGTTTCGGTAGAGCAGCATCGGGCGACGAATCATTGCGTTATAACCTGCGGCCTTTTGCCACGATTAGCAATTATTTTACTTATTATGATCATTATAACTGGGATACATGGGTTATAAATATAGGTGGGAATATCGGTGTATTCATGCCGATCGGCTTCAGTCTTCCCATCCTATTCGGCTGGCGATTCAGAGCTGTGATGCTGTCTTTCCTGCTGCTTATTACGACACTCGAGGTCCTTCAATTGATGACTAGGCGAGGCAGCCTGGATGTTGATGATATTCTGCTTAATACGCTAGGCGCGGCCATCGGATATGGGTTGTATGCCTTGCTACTACCCAGAAGCTTGAAATAATGCTTAGGTGAATATGACTAACAGAATTAAGAAAGAAGGCTATTAAACGTGATTTCCGACACCAAAGAATCAACAACAAGAAAAAAAGCTTATGCAGCAACAGGTCATCTTTATTCATACTTGGCATTATTTTTATTGCACTCAATATACGGGCTCCATTAACATCCGTTGGCCCTATTGTCGGACATATTCAAGAGACGACCGGACTATCCGGATCGATGGCTGTGGGGCAGCTCATCGTGGGTGCCATTATGAATTATGCTTATTGGGTTCGCAGGCGACTCTGGGTTTAGCTTGGCTGTCATGTTCTTCGGACTTCGGACGAGTAGTGCAGCACAATCAGCAGAAATGTCCGGGATGGCGCAGTCTGTCGGTTATTTGTTAGCGGCCATCGGTCCACTTTTGTTCGGCTTGCTCCATGATGCAACGCGTTCCTGGGATGTATCGATTGTCATGCTCATTCTGGTAACGATATTGCTGCTGCTGACGGGATTAAGAGCGGGGAGTAACAATAAGATTGCAAAGTAGCAGAAATTATAGAACAAGAAGAGCCTCACGGAACTCGCATTCCATGAGGCTCTTTTTCTTGTCATTACAGCAGCAGCTCGAGCCACTCTTCCTTCGTAACTGGACCAAAATAATAGCTCAGATCGACTGTATCCAGCCATGCGCTGAGCGCGGATGCTTCATACTTGGTTCCAACCAGCTTAGCAGTCAACTCTGAACTGTCTCCGCGGCCGAAGAAGTCTCCGAATATAGCAGCATCAACGATAATACCTTCCTCTACCTGTAGGCGTAAATCGAAAGTGCCTGCTGCATTAATGCGTTTGGTCTGACGAACGTTGAAGGCAGGAGAACGTCCATAATTCCACTCCCAGCTGCGGTAGCGCTCATCCGCAAGCTTCCTGACCTGTTCCCAGTCCTGCTCGGTCAGCTTATATTCAGGTATTTCTGTCTCACCTTCAAAAATGCTGCTCAGCAAGCTTTCCTTAAGCTGCTCGATGGTCATCGGCTCAGACAAAAACTCTGAAATATTCGCTACACGGCTGCGGATGGATTTCGTTGATTTCGATACATATTTCTCGGCATTCACTTTCAAGGCGGAGACGACATTCTCGATCTCCGAGTTGAATAGCAGTGTGCCGTGACTGAACATTTTGCCTCTGGTCGAGAATTGCGCATTACCAGATATTTTGCGTTCCCCCACTTGAAGATCGTTGCGTCCGGACAGCTCAGCCTCGACACCCAGCTCGCGAAGAGCGCGAACGACAGGCTCGGTAAACTTCTTGAAGTTATGGAAGGACTGACCGTCATCCTTCATGATGAAGCTGAAGTTCAGATTACCATGATCATGATAGACGGCACCGCCTCCAGATAGACGGCGTACAACATGAAGATGATTCTCCTCTACATATTCGGCATTGATTTCCTCGACGGTATTTTGGTTTTTGCCAATAATGATGGATGGCTCGTTTATGTAGAATAATAAGTAGTCATCGTCATCAGGAAGCGAGCGCAATATATATTCCTCTAACGCCAAATTGAGTGACGGATCGTGCATGTTGTTATTGCTAATAAATCGCATAGCGGGTCTCCTCCAAGCATGATATAGACATTTGCCTCTATTATAACCTTCTCTCGTGTGTTTTTCATGTCTTTGTCCGTATAAGGCTGCTGTGTGGCTAACAATTGTTGTTACCTAACAAGTCTGGAAACGTATGTGAAACTATTGTGATCTTTGGATATTTGAAGGAGAGGGGAATGAAGAATGGAGAAATGGCTGGAGAGCCTGAGCAGCATGCCGTTCTATAAGCTAAGCCTGCGCGATGGAACGATTGCCGCAGCAGCGCTCATTGGAACATCGGAGGAAGATCCGGAGGTTGGATTATTCCATGTTTTACAAGGATCAGGAGAGCAAATGGCTCAGGTAATTGAGCTTGAATGGAGACTTATTACCGAAATGCTTCCCTTGCCGGAGCAAGTGAAATCAGGTCTGCTGCTGACATTGGCACACGCACCGCGAATGTCCGAGGCGTATCAAGCAGCAGCTCGAAGTGCAGCTAAATATCCGAAGAAGACAAGCTTTGGCTCTAGCACAACAGTAGAGGAGGAATGAATTTCAGTAAAAATTGAAAAAAAGGAAGTGGATAGAGAGCCCTGCAAAAGCCTTGATTTTGAGGAAATGGGCACTCCGAGATGGTAAAAGTGATTGAAAAACTAAAAAAGCAGCTCATTCCTCATCAGAGGATGGGCTGCTTTTG
>NZ_JCAALS010000024.1:0-108083 GCF_059686975.1 Paenibacillus xinjiangensis
TGCGTAAGAGGTGATTTTCCGGAACAAGTGTATATAACTCCGCATGAAATGATGCGGTTAATTGTCTACCTACATGCAACAAAGTCGTTCAACTCGCTTTTCCTTTTTTTTTATTATACAACAAACCCAATGCCTACGCGGCATTGGGCTGTATTTTACAGAAACTGTATTCGTTTTGCAGGGCTCTCAATCTCATGCCTTTTTTTATCTGAAACCTCAATCATATTTCTCAAATCATCTTCGGTTGCTGACTCCCATTGTTTAGCAAGGTGTAACGCCATTAATAGTTGTTCTATGCTTACCCAGCCCTCATTATCCAGCTCTAGCTCATATTCCCAAGGGGCATGTCTTAAAGCACAAGAAACCTCTTTACTTAATTTTGATAGATCCAGTTCCAACGCCTCCTCCATACAAAGCAATAAAATACCAATTAATTAATGATTAATTCAGAGTTTTCATTATCCAGCTTCTTATGTATAAATTTTAGACATTAGGTTTATCCTGATCGAATAGGAGATGCGCTCATGGATTTAATCAAGGACCTGCTAATCAAAAAAGCCTTTGCGAGCCCTAGCCTAAGGCAAAATATCGTGAATAAAGGAACGATGTTCCTTTACTGCGATTATGCCGGCTTCACTTCGCGCCATGCTTACGGAGCTGCTTGTTGCACGATATATAATCGGACGGTAAACGTAACAGCCAAGAAGCTGCCACTCGAACGGGATCAAGGCTCGAACTACGGCGAAATGATGGCAATCATACTTAGTCTGGAAACTCTTACAGCAGCATTATTGGAGAATCAACCGAAAATCGCCGTCGTATATACTGATTGCAGCCGTATTTCGCGTATAATGGCTCAAGAACGCTTTCCGTATCCGCATAGTGAGCAAGGAAGAAATGAACTATTAGCGGCTCTAGTTAATCTCAATCGTCAGTTTCCCGATGTTGACGTTCAAATCAAGTATATTAGCAAACATAAGAACAACAACTACTTGCATAGACTGGCTCACAATGCAGCTAGGGAAGCTGCCTTTACATAAGGCGGTGACAATGCGGGACATGGGATGACTTCGTTCCAAGGCGAAATAATTCTGTATACAATAACCTCGTATTGAATTACATTGAAGGTAAATATTTTTGACAATTGAATGTTAAACCGGAGGCAAAGCTGCTTCCGGTCTTTTTTCGCGGTTTCTGGAATTAAGGACCGGGCTGACCGATTTATTCTATACTTTTTAACGATTCAATCCTATTGATTCGGGACACCTTGGCACGGACAAGGAAGACAACGAAATTACGCTTATCGATATTCTCGTACAGAGGTTCTTCAAAGTTAGGCTCTCTGATCATGCTAGACAAACAATGGGACACATGATCAACACTGCTCGTTCGCATGCTTTTTCCAATTGTTGAATACATATGTAAGTATTCGATGTACAGGAGGAAACAAGCTATGGCACAATACGGGCAATCGTTCATGAGAGGTACGCTAGTTTTGTCTGTCGCTGCCTTCATTAACCGCATTCTCGGATTTATCAGCGGCATGTATATTGCTCGCGTACTGGGTGCGGAGGGAATCGGCCTCTTGATGATGGCGCATCCGCTCGTCCCGCTCGTCATTACGATTACAGAGCTTGGATTGCCAGTGGCCATTTCAAAGCTCGTCGCAGAGGCTCACGCGCGCGGCGAACGAGTGAAAATAAGACGTATCCTGCACGTATCCCTAGCCGTCACCAGCGTCTTGAGCGTGGCGCTTACGACCATTTCACTCGTAGGTTCCGAATGGATCGCATCTATCTTGCTGAGCGATCAACGAGCCTATTATGCGATGCTCGCGATTACGCCAATCGCGCCGATTGTCGCCGTCTCCGCGGTGCTCAAAGGATACTTCCGCGGCATGCAGCAGATGAGGACTATCGCCGCCTCCGATGTACTCGAGCATACGGTGCAAATCGCCTGTGTCCTTGCGTTGGTACACCTATTGCTGCCTTACGGCCTCGCGTATGCGGCTGCAGGCGCAATGGCTGCATCAGTCGTCAGCGAAGCGATCAGCCTCTTATTTCTGATGGCAAGCTACAAGCTGTACGGCGAATCGAAGATACAGGGCGAGACATGGGCGAGTAACGTGAAGCAAGGAAGAAGCACGCTTGGAGAGCTGCTGCAGATTGGTCTGCCGACAACCGGGCACGGCGTTATTCATTCGTTATACAGTACCTTCCAACCGCTTCTCATTACATCCAGCCTAGCACTGGCCGGCATCGGCACGGTGTTAGCCACGAAGCAATTCGGCATGCTGGCCGGCTATGTGTTTCCACTGTTGTTCATGCCAAGCTTTATTACGCAGTCCTTATCCACCGCTCTCATTCCTGCGATTGGCGAGGCAGCGGCGAACAAGAACAGTCTGCTTATGCATGAGAGGATGAATCAGGCGCTGAGCTTGGGACTTCTGATCGGCGCGCCGGCGACCGTCATCCTGTTCGAGTGGGCAACTCCACTTACGACGCTTGTCTACAACGCACCGGAAGCAGGATTATTGCTGAAAATATTGGCGCCGATGTTTTTCTTGCATTATTTCGACGCACCGCTGCATGCAATCCTGCTCGGGCTCGGCCGTGCGAAGGCTACACTGTGGAACTACGTGGCGGCAACGATTTTCAAAGCTGTCTCTATCTTCGTGTTCGGCAGCCAATTCGGCATTATCGGCATCGCGTACGGCATCGGCATCGGAATTGTCGTACAAACACTGTTAAACTTCTTTTCAATCTCAGGCTCGATCGGGTTTTATTGGGGGATTCGTCCTTATATCAAGGTTGTGATCTGTATGATGCTGATGGCGATATGCGGGCGCTGGACCTATGACTATCTGATCGTCCAAGGCATACCGCTGATATGGAGCGTAATAACCTCAATCGTTTGTTCCTTGCTCCTCTATCTGGTTACAATCGTATTAACGGGTACGTTGAATTGGAAAGGTACGCTCCAGAGGTTTTCGATTCCATGGTAAATAACTTCCTGCAAAGCAATGAATTAGAGGACAACTCCGTTAGCCTGTCCCCTTTCAAGTACATTTTGTCGCCGTCTAATATGATTTTTCAATTGTTACTGTAAAATCAGCACTCAAACTTTCCAGTTTTTCCGCGAGTTTATCCACGTCGGATTCGATTTTACCTAATTGAATCAGTCCAGGGGAATATCTCCATTCTTCATAGAAAATAGTAATATCTTTCCAAGGTGCATAGTAAGCAAAATCCCCGGTGGCAGGAGTGCTGCCGTCCGGCGCATTTTCTACAGATAGCCCTTCTTCTAAAATGCTCATTTTTTCAAATCCGCCAAAATCTTTGAATGATATCGTCAGCGGAAGTCTTCCCAAAAAATCCCTGCTTGTCGGATTATCATACATCGCCACAGTGAATACTTCGTTGTCGATCGTCAACTGAATCTTCGCACCTTCTGCACTCTCGCTCTCAACTGCCGGATTGTTGTCCAGCATTTCTCTATTGGTTGCGGTTTTCTCTTTGTTGCCACCACAAGCACTGAGGGTGCAGGAAATCGCTACAGCAAGAGCTACTGATAACAATTTTTTCAATGGTTTCTCCTCTCCGCCGGAAATTAATCCATTATTTCGATCGTCATTTTAAAGTCTGGGTTTATACTTGGAGTTCCTCAGAAATATTGACATAACACTAAGTATCAGAAATAAAAATCCCCCAAACACAACGTATTTCATTCCAATTCCTGATATAAATAATCCACATATTATGGCGCCAATTGTTGTTCCTAAGTTTGCGGCAGTTAAAAATAAACCATTAGCAAACTCTGGAGCCTCGGAAGCTGCTGTCGTAATCAAATATTGATTTATGTTGGCTCCTATACCGGCTAATACTCCCCAAAGCAATATAATGATGGCCGTTGGTACGCTCAAATGTCCGATGAAAAACAACATGATGTACACTGCGCCCAGCGCGAAAGGAAAAGCTGCTACAGACTTAAGAGCATTTTTAGTAAGAAGCCTCCCTGCGAGAATATTCCCTATAATATTAGCACCACCATAAATCAGTAAAATTAGACTAATTGTGTTCCAAGTTATCTTCGTAATGGATTCAAGATACTCAGAAAGGTAACTATAAACACCGAATACAGCTCCGTTCATGAAAATGACAGCAGCTATAGAATGCCAGGTAATTGACTTTTTCAGTACACTTAATTGCGCTCCGTATGAGAATTTTTCCTGAACAGGCATTGACGGTACTAAGAGTAGTGTCGCAATGAATACTGCAGTATTCACAAGAGCAAAAAATAGCATTGCCGTTCCTAGAGAAGTTGAAGTAGCAATTACGCTAGTGACCGGCACACCAAGTACCATCCCCGCGGATACTCCAATAAATATTTTTGTGACAGCTTTAGGTGCTTCTTCCTTACTAACAGATGAAGCAGCTAATGTAAAAGCCAAGGACACATAAACCGGATGGAAAATAGCTGGGATGACACGCGCAATTAATAGTACTGTAAAGTTTGATGTGAATGCGGAGATAATGTTGCCCAGAATAAAAACACCCAGTACAAGTAACATTATCGTTTTACGATTTACACTCGACAACAATAAAGGCATAGTTGGACCGGATATTGCAACAGCAAGTGCAAAGAGGCTGACGACCAACCCAGCGCTGGATATGCTGACATTAAACTTATCAGCAATTAACGGCAATACCCCAATAACGCCCATTTCAGTATTTAATAACCCAAAAACGCCTATTGTCAAAATAAATGTCAGCCATTTATTTGGATTCGTTCTCATGTTACCAATCCACTCGTCGCTAACCAAAGAATTGACTCTGCCGCTTGCTTAGGTGTTCTTGGCGCAGACGGTCCGCCCATATCTGAACTTACCCATCCCGGATCGACCGCATTGCTGTTAATATCTCCTTTGATTTCTGCAGCTAGTTTAGACAACTTATATGCACCTGCGCCTTGATTTTCACTTGTCAAAATGACCTTAAAACCATTCAAAGCCAACTGTTTGACTAGCTCATATCCAATACCTCGATTCCTTCCGGTAACAAGCGCGACTTTCATATTCTTTGACATCTAAATCCTCCATTTCTCTGTTATTCATCTCAGATTAGGTATTATCTATAAATAATGAGGCACGCCGGAGTAGGCGTGCCCCTCATTAAAATAAATGTTATTCATTCACCATTGTGTCAATGTCGATCACAAAACGATACCGGACATCTGAAGCAAGTACGCGCTCCCAAGCTTTATCGATCTGATTGGCGGAAATAACCTCGATCTCAGGAGTAATGTTGTGCTCCGCGCAAAAATCAAGCATTTCCTGCGTTTCGCGAATTCCACCGATCATCGATCCAGCAAACGACCGACGATGAGGGATCAGAGAAAATACCTGAACTGGCAACGGTTCAGCTGGCGCACCGACGTTGACCAATGTACCGTCTAGCGCCAACAAGGAAAGGTAGGCGTTAATATCGATTTTTGCGCTCACGGTATTCACGATGAGATCGAACGAGCCAGCCAGCTTATTAAACGTCTCCGGATCACAAGTGGCATAATAATGATCCGCGCCAAGCCGCAAACCGTCTTCTTTCTTCTTCAATGATTGCGATAAAACCGTAACCTCGGCCCCCATTGCATTCGCGATCTTCACGGCCATGTGTCCAAGCCCGCCAAGCCCTACCACAGCTACCTTCTTGCCGGGCGCTGCCCCCCAATGACGCAGCGGCGAGTACGTTGTGATGCCAGCACACAAGAGCGGTGCGGCGGCGTCAAGCTCCATGCCATCAGGAATTCTAACCACGAAGTCTTCGGTTACGACGATGTGCGTGGAATAGCCACCCTGCGTATATTGCCCGTAACGGTCAATGGCTCCATAGGTGCCCGTATTTCCACTAAGGCAATATTGTTCCTCCCCCTTATGGCAGTTAACGCACTCCCCGCAGGAGTCAACCATGCAGCCTACCCCTACTCGGTCGCCGATGGCATACTTCGTGACTTCGGAACCAACCTTGGTGACAATTCCAGCGATTTCGTGACCTGGAACGAGAGGATAGTTTACCGGTCCCCAATCACCGCGAGCCGTATGGATGTCAGAGTGGCAAATACCAGCGTATTTAATCTCAATGAGGACATCATGCGGCTTTAGATCCCTGCGCTCTATGGTGGTCAGTTTGAACGGACCTTCTGGATTGAATACAGCACGTGCACTAGTAGTAATCATATACATCCTCCTGTATGAAGTGAATAGGTTGAAGTCATTAAACAAAACATATTGTTTAATCAACTTATGTCTATTATTATATTTTAAGATGCGTAGATTCAATGGTTAAAAAAACGTTAAACGTTGATAAATCAACATCGTTCTCAAAAATGTTAATTAACCGAGAGGCTAGGTGAATATTTTCAAATGCCAAGGATGGATCGGAGAATTCTCAAAACACAAGAATCCTTGAAAAAAGCTGTTATTGATCTGATGTCTGAAAAAAACTTCGACGACATTACCATTCAGGATATCGCAGACAGGGCAAACGTAAACCGCGGAACTATATATCTTCATTATCAGGACAAATACGATTTATTAGACAAACTCATAGAAACACACTTCGATGAATTAGAGAAAATGGATAAGTGGGCATGCGAGATGGATTGGATCGATGCTCTTGTACCTTATTTTGAATACTTTGAGGAAAATTATTTATTTTTTTCAACCATGTTAGCAAGCAAAGATGCTAAAGGGGCCCCCTCATCTTTTAGAACTCGGCTTCTTACTTCTTTTATGGAAGGATTCAAAGGTGAGATTGACAAAGAAAGCGGCAGAAATATGGATTTAAGTGAGGATATTATGCTGCAATATGCTGGCACGGCATACGTAGGGGTAATTGAGTGGTGGATCAGGAATGGGATTCCGTATCCGCCGCAAGTTATGGCCAAACAAGTCGGGACTCTGTTAGAGAGAAGCCTATAAGTCTATGTAATATTAAAATCTCAACTCGTTTTCAATAAAGTTAAACAACCGACATCAAATTCGCAGCCTTTCGTTAACAAAATAAACCAACCATTTAGAGAAATGGCTGGTTTATTCATTAATTGCCTGACGAATTTGCGGTTGAAGTTGCAGCAAGCAAATTAACGTGAATAGGAGATCGTATAGCAAGCATTGCCTAGCCATGACTTGGCTGCAAAGTCCCGCCCGCGAACAGTGACATGGTCAGCATATACTTCAACATAATAGCCTTGACTGCCTTCTTTATACTCATCCTCATCCGTCCACAAATAAGCTACTGATGCTGCATTGAACATCGCAGGCTGATGCCCGTGATACGTATGAGGCGAGCCAAGCTCCCAGTGTGTATGACCTGTAAATAGAATGACCTGCGGGTATTTCATCAATATCGCTTTGAGCTCTTCATCCTCAGTCACACCGAACCAATCCTGATGTAATAGCGAGCCAGCAACGGTGTCCTGTAAGGGCTGATGAAGAAAGACAAATATAGGATGGCTAGCGTCAGCATTTTCCTGCAGCTTGTGCTCGAGCCATTGCAGTTGATTGCTAGAAAGCGTGCAAAACTTGGCTAATCCATCCTCCGTACCCAAAAATATAAAATGAACGTTTTCGATCCAATGATCGTGATAAGGACCCTTCGTATTCGTCTGAGTTAAAAAGCGAGAAATTCTATCCTCCCAATTGCCAAGCCCAACATCGTGATTACCTGATGTCATATAAAGCGGAGGAAGCTTCTCTTTATGCTTTTCCCATATTAACTGGAATTGTTCATATTCCCCAGAAAAACCATGATCCGTCAAATCCCCAATATGCATAATCCCTTTACTCGCTGGTGCTTGTTCTGCAATATCAAGCAGCGCCTCTTCAAAATGAATATTATACAAGTGCACAGGATCATCCGTAATATGTGTGTCCGTTATAATGTGAAAGGTAAACAGCGGTTCTGTTGGTTGATTCATAGTGATATGCTCCTTTCAGTCCACTCGAGCTTCAAGCATTAATGCCCTTGATTGCTAATATTAAGACCAATTACTCCAACAATGATTACACCAATCCACAGCATGGAGGAGATGTTTAATTGATCTTTGAATACGATATAGCCGATCATTGTTATAAGAACAATGCCAACACCAGACCATATCGCATATACGGTACTGACATTCATATAATGAAGTGCAAAATTAAGACATGTAAAGCTCACTCCATAGAATAGAAACATGAAGATCGACGGTACAATAGATTGAAACCCATTCGAATATTTCATTGAGATCGTGCCCGATACTTCTAAAAGAATGGCAAGACTAAGCCATATCCAGCCCATGTTGTACAAACCTTTCATAGCTAACTTAGCGAAACAGAAAGCCCTTCATATTGATAAATAACGTGAGTAGCATTCGGAAAATGGGCAGCCGTTAGAGCTTCATCAGCAGCAATTGCAATCGAACAGGCTGTTCCAGCTGCTGCTGCCATCATCATATCTCCATCCGTATCTCCGATCACTACAACCTCTGATGGCTGCAGCTGTAATCGAGAGCAAGCTAATTCAATCATATCGGGGTGCGGTTTACCATTTGGAACACAATCATTCCCGATAATACTCTCAAAATATGGATCTAATTCGAGCCAGCTTAGCTGCTGCTGAGCAGCTGATCTTTCATCAGCGGTTACAACAGCCATTTTGATCTGATGCTTCCGACATTGCTCTAGAAAAGGGATAAGCTGCGGCATCGCCTTCACGCGCTTCTGCTGCTGAAGCTGCTCATTAGCAGCTTGCAAGCTTTGCTTGGAGAGCAGCAATGCCCTGCTCCATGAGAGACCTTGCTTATAGCCATGAAAGGCTATTATCGTCAACAAATCATGGATACTGCCTGCTGCAAGCGGTCCATGACGATCATAGCTCGTAATCCCTTCACCAGCTGCATGCGTCACACCAAGAGAGGAATAGATATCGCAATCTAACGGCTCCAATCTTTCTCGCTGCAAGCCCTTAGAGAAATGGTCGAGCAATAGCTCGACCCAATATCCCCAAGTGTACAGGAAATCAACTAGTGTGCCATCCTTGTCAAACAATATTCCTTTTACCGCGATTCGTGTTTCATTAACATGCAGAACTGCCATTTGCGGTCACCTATTTAGTGTTTATTTTATCAAGCTCACGTTGCGCTGTTTCTTTTGCTTCTTTGAGCGCTTCTGCAGCTGGAACATTAGAAATTTGCACTTTATCTGCAGCGATCTTAAGCGCATCTATAATTTTCCCACCCGTTGGATCAAGGAATGGTGCAGATGCATGTGAAGCCTGCTGCAATGGAACTGTACTTTGTGGGTTATTTTCTGCGTATGCCTTGAAGTCATCTGTTTCCAGCGCAGATTCTCTTACCGCGATGTAACCCGTGTTCATCGACCAAAATGCTGTATTGTCAGCGTTCATAAAATAGGAGAACCATTGGAAAGCTGCTTGCTGCTGCTCTTCACTTGCAGCTGCTGGAATACCTGCCATAATCGCTTCTGCAACCGGTGCACCAACACCAATACCTTCCCAGCCTGGCTGCTCCATTGCTGCTAGCTGTGTGAAGTCAAGGTCCCCTTGGTCACCGCTTGAACCTGTGTAGCCCGCTGCTTTGCCTTGCATGACATCATCAATTGTTTTATACCAATATTCCCAGCCTTGACCGCCAGAATGAATTCGCATAATGCCATCCTCATGGATCCAATTGCGGAACATATCCCATGTGCTAACCCATTCATCCGTATCAATCGTTACGGTTTGGCCATCTTCGCTTAAAATTGTTCCGCCTTTACTGAACACAGCATCCATCATATTATCATTGCCCCACATCGGCTCCCAGCCATAGAACACGGTGTTTGAACCATCCTTCTCTGTCATTGCTGCAGCAGCTTCACCAAGTGCTTCCCAGGTTGTAATCGTCGCAGGATCAATATTATGTTCTTTGAATGCATCCATTCGGTAGTACATAACTTGTGTTGTACCGTACATCGGCAAGAAATATTGTGAACCGTCTACTTGCCCTTGCTGTAGAAAGGTTCCAATAACATCCTCTTTATTGAATGAAGCATCCGCTGCGATTAATTCGTCCAGAGGCTCAAAATAACCTTTACGTGCCCAGTCTACATTTGAAGTCAATACAGCAGCGGGTACTTTTTTAGTCGCAATAGCAGCCTGCAGCTTGGTGCTTGTTTCAGAGTAATCTGCTTGTACAACAGGTTTTACAATAACTTCGTCTTGAGACTCATTAAATTTCGTAATTAAGGTTTGCATATTTTCTCCCAGCTTGCCGCCGAGACCATACCAGAATTCAATTTCTACTGGAGCTGTCGTCTGCTCATTCGCAGCCTGGTTAGCGTTACTGGTTTCATTAACGGCTTCATTCGTCGTAGATCCACATGCTGCCAAGAATACAATCGATAGTAGTAACAGGCTAGATGTTGTGTTTTTCCAATTAAACATATTTTCTCCTCCGATATACATTCATTTATGGTTTATTGTTATTAACCTTTTGTTGCTCCTGCTGATAAATTAACACTATGAATAATCGTTTTCTGTGTGCAAATAAATAGAACGAATAGAGGAGCAATCGTCATCGCACTTGCTGCCATAATTAACGGCCATTTTAGTCCGTAAGCACCTCCTTCCACAAAGAAGCTCCGTAGACCAGCTGATACTAATTGCAGATTTGGATTACTTGTAATCAACATGGGCCAAAAATAGTTGTTGTATTGTTCTATGAATGTAATGAGTGCTAGCACAGCAAATGATGAACGCGTAATCGGAACGATAATCGTCCATAAAATACGCAAATGAGACGCTCCATCAACTTGCCCTGCTTCAACTAGCTCATGTGATACCTGTAAAAATGCTTGCCTGATCAAAAAGATCGAAAAGACGCTGACACAATTGGAGAAAATAAGTCCGCCATAGCTATTAAGTAAATGAAGCTCATTAAGAATGAGATAGCTCGGCAAATACGTTGCTGTAGCAGGGATCATATAGCCGATCAAGATAGCTGTTGTAAATATGTTTTGTAATCGAAACTGCATGTGAGTGATTGCATATGCCATCATGCCTGAATTAATAATTTGGATAATCACAATGGCTAATGCGACAACAATGCTGTTGAATATGTACTGTGTAAAAGGCGCAGCAGCCCAGGCATCATAGAAGTTATGCCACAGTGGATCGCTGGGCCAAAGCGTTGGTGGAAACTTCCATATTTCGTCATTTGTTTTGAGTGCACTGCTGACCATCCAAAAGAACGGGAAAGCCGTAGCAATAGAGAGCAAAGCTAGCAGCAAGGTACGCGTAAACTGCGTTGCTTTTCGTGTAATGAGCATGGTGACAACCCCTTCCTTAGTTATAATGAACCATTTTGCGAGAAGTATAGAATGATAATCCAGAGAGCAGTATACAACCTACAATTAACGTAATAGCAACAGAGGATGCCTCTCCAATCTGATAGGAAGTAAAGGCAGATTGATAGTACATGTAAAGTAATGTTCGAGTCGATCCGGCAGGGCCACCCTGCGTAAGAACATTAATTTGATCATAAGCTTGCAAAGCTTGAATTAATTGAACCATAATAAGGAAGAAGGACGTTGGTGAAATAAGCGGCAAGGTAACATGCTTGAGCTTATTCCAATAGTTGGCTCCATCTAGTTCGGCTGCCTCTAAAAAATCAGAAGGCACATTTCGAATAGCAACCATGTAGAAAATCATGCTCCAACCAGCTGCTTTCCAAATCGTTACAATTAATACCGCTACGAGCGCCCAGTTCGGGTCCTCCAGCCAGCGAATGGAATCAATGCCAAGCCCATTCAAGACTAAGTTAGCTAGTCCAATATCCGGCTCATAGATCCAAGACCATACGATTGACACAGCCACCGTCGGGGTAACCCATGGCGAGAACATTAACGTTTGAAACAGCGATGCTCCTCTCTTCTGTCTTTGGAACAATAAAGCAAGTGCTAGTCCAATGACGACGATCGGGATAACGGATCCCAGACAGAAAATGATGGTCACTCGCAATGCCTCATAAAATTGTGGGTTTTGAAATAGATTTCGATAGTTATCGAATCCTACAAAGGTTTTGACAGGATTCATAAAGTCCCATTCGACAAAGCTCAAGTAGATAATATATCCAAGAGGTATGAACCAAAATAGCAATAAAGGGATGAGTGCGGGAAGCGTGAATAGAAAAGCTTTCCCGTTTTTTATTAAAGAAGTTCTTGTCATATTTCCTCCTATTTTTGTTCAATTATTTTTGTATGTTTGTTATAATCAACCTATAAAACGGTTAATTAAGGCGTCCGTTCAAAAATTATTGTACGTTATAATGAATGAATAAAGGTTATGAGACTGTAAAATTGTAATGAATTATTTGTAAATATCAGATAACCATACTCATGCATGCACATAAACGACAAGGTATATGGAGGAAGAAAAAGATGAGAAAAGCGACACTTGATAAGCTTGCAGAGCATCATTCGAAACGGGATCAATTACGTGCTACTGTAATCGATGCGATTGCCCAAACGATGGATTTGTACGGTGTAAATTATACGTTCGGCCAATTATATGGCGTAATGTTTTTTGAGGATCGTCCGATGACATTGGAAGAAATGCAGAGCAGCATGGGGATGAGTAAAAGTAATATGAGCTATGCTATTCGATCCCTGCAAGAATCGCGGATGGTGACGAAGCTGAAGGAGAAGGAAGAAAGAAAAGATTTATATGCAGCTGAAACAGACTTCTATCAAGTGTTTCAAACCTTTTTTGCGGATAAGCTGCAGCGTGAGATTGATGTTATGAAAGAAGCGATTGAACCCGTCATAACGCCGTATAAAGATATCATTGTCGATAAGGCAACAGAGGAAGAAGAACGAACGCAATGTATTGAAGATTTGCACAAAATGAAGCATGCCAGTCAATATTATGAGTGGCTGCAACAATTCGTCGATAATCTTCGGTCTGGTGAATATTTTCCAGAAGGTCAGCCCCGTCTGAAATAGCTTCGCAAGATATAAGACACCGAATTATTTCGCACAAAAAATCGCTTCCTTATAAGCAGGCCACTAGTGCCGCTTTAGGAAGCGATTTTTTATTATATTTCAATTGTCTATGAGATGAAATCAGACTAAATATATAAACTCCACTTCCCTACCGCTTTGCCTTTCATTCTCGATACAGCGAGCCGCGAATGTTGCGAACTCCGTGCCTTTGCTGGTTTGGAAGCTATCAATTGCCTTAATTAAGCCCGATTGTCCCTAAATCGCTATCGATTCTTCGCGCCAAGGCATCCGGGTCAATATTTATACTTACACCAAGTCGATCGATGATAAGATTACGGATTGTACTTTTTCCGCTGCCATTATT
This sequence comes from Paenibacillus xinjiangensis, assembly GCF_059686975.1. Classification (NCBI taxonomy): domain Bacteria; kingdom Bacillati; phylum Bacillota; class Bacilli; order Caryophanales; family Paenibacillaceae; genus Paenibacillus; species Paenibacillus xinjiangensis. Next base: position 13,404 of record NZ_JCAALS010000024.1, read on the forward strand.
ACCGGCGAAAACAAACATCGTTGCAATTGGGTCATTCATGTTTAGAGCCTTGTTCATGCATTCGCTCTATTTCACCATTACTGTACTCCTTCAAAAATTCGCCCTTACGTGTTTTGTATACAATGTAGGTACCATTTGCTTTGGCGTCCAATTTAGCTCTGTCTCCAGTTAATTTAATGAATTTACTTAGATCTTGTATTCGATTCATTCCGAATCACCTTCCATCCCTATCTTATATCGGAAGTATATCATATCTTGATTGTTAAAACAGAGCCGTATTCCTAAACATTCAAACAGGACGCACCTAAAATACAATACGCCTGTTTGCTCTCGAAGATCACATCAAAACAAAGTGATCTGTTTTCAATTCTAGCATCAATTCTATCTAGCGTTTCAGGTGCATTGCAGGAGAAGCCGCCTTCCATTATTGGAGGACGGCTTCTTGAACAGTTTTATATTAACCATTCTAGGCTGCTCTTGTCCTGACCTTGAATGAGAGCCTTCACAATACGCTTCACAGCATCATTGGCCGCTTCCTCGATCGAAGAGCTGTTCACAGCAACCTCGATTGGCAAAAAGGCTTGGCCGATTATTTCTTGCGCAATGGCTTGGTCGTTGTCGTTCGTAGATCCGGCTGGTACCAATGCAATAAGTCCCGCATCGTTTAGCAATGTCGCATAACCCGCGATTTGCCGCACAGATTCTCCTAAGCTGTTATCGATTAGCATCGTATGATAGCCTCTTGCTACCAACCGTTTCTCGATTTCCTTCGCAAGAGCCGAGTTATCCGAAACTGAGCCAGTAAGCCAAAGCGTTAATGGCTGCTGTCCTTTTTGCTGGGCACGAACATCTCTAGTGATTTCCGTATCGATCCGGTCGGCACTGTCAGAGCTTTGAAGAGCTTCGTCAATGACGCCGCAAGCGGATGTCATATTCGTTACACGATCGATGAGAATAAATCCACCGATGCTTTTATTTTTTTCAAACGAATCAAAAACAATACCATCCGACAATGAAAATTCACATTTAGCCACTTCATTCTTAACCACATGATCGGCTGTAACCGTATTGCCTGTATTAATATCAATTTTGTGATTAATTGCCGTCACAGTACCAGGAAGAACCTTCGTACCTACCTTCACCAGAACATTTTTGCCCGGCGTCAGGACTGAATCATCCATCCAAAGGATCGTGGCACTAAAGCTGTCGGCCTCTTGGAGCTGATTGTCCTTCGTAAACACACAACCTCGTGAAACGTCGACTTCCCGATCCAATTGAATAGTGACAGGTTGTCCGGCATGAGCCGAATTCCTGTCTTGGTCTGTTACTAAGATTCGTTTAACCTTCGCCTTCTCACGGCTAGGCAGAGTTGTCAGTTCATCGCCAACTGCGATGCTGCCGGCTTCAATCTGGCCTTGGAATCCGCGGAATGTGTGGTCCGGTCGGCATACCCGCTGAATGGGCATCATAAACGGCTTCACGTCGTCGCTTGCATGAACATCAACACTCTCCAAATACGGCAGCAAAGCAAGACCCTCGTACCAAGGCGTATTGGGCGATTTCTTCGTAATGTTATCCCCTTCTGTTGCAGAAACAGGGATCACCTGAATGCTTTCAAACCGGAATTCAGTGGTGGTGCGAGCGAATTCTTCTTTGATTTCATCAAATTTCTTCGTATCAAAATCCACCAAATCCATTTTATTTACCGCCAAGACCAGATGCTTAATCCCCATGAGGGCGCAAATCCGGGTATGGCGCTTCGTTTGAGTAATAATCCCTTTGGTTGCGTCCACCAGAATAACGGCAAGATCCGCAAAGGATGCACCTACGGCCATGTTGCGTGTATATTCTTCGTGCCCCGGCGTGTCCGCTACAATGAACGAACGGTGATCCGTCGTAAAATACCGATAAGCCACATCAATCGTAATCCCCTGCTCACGTTCGGCTATCAGCCCGTCAAGAAGCAAGGAGTAGTCAATTTTGCCGCCGCGGCTGCCCAGCCTGCTGTCCAGCTCGAGCGCTCTCTCCTGGTCAGCGAACAAAAGCTTAGCCTCATAAAGCATATGTCCAATTAAGGTGGATTTACCGTCATCCACACTTCCACAAGTAATAAATTTAAGCAGACTCTTCATCTTAGAAATAGCCCTCCCGTTTACGTCTTTCCATGCTTCCAGCCTCTTCCTGATCGATAACCCTTGTTGTCCGTTCGGATGATACCGCACCAAGTGTTTCTTCGATAATAGCATCCAGCGTGTCCGCCTCTGACAGGGCGCCGCCAGTCAGCGGATAGCAGCCTAATGTGCGGAACCTCATCTTCAGCATTTCAATCTTCTCACCCGGCTCGAGCTTCATCCGCTCATCATCCGCCATGATGATCTGTCCATCGCGATTGACGACAGGCCTTTCTTTCGCAAAATAGAGGGGCACAATATCAATGTTCTCTCTGCGAATGTATTGCCAGATATCTTTTTCCGTCCAGTTGGAAATCGGGAATACGCGGATGCTTTCACCTTTATTAATTCTTGTGTTGAAAAGCTTCCACATTTCTGGCCGCTGATTTTTCGGATCCCAGGCATGATTCTTATTACGGAATGAGAAAATCCGCTCCTTCGCACGTGACTTTTCCTCATCACGTCTTCCGCCGCCAAAAGCAGCTGTAAATCCGTACATGTCCAAGCCTTGCTTCAGGGCTTGGGTTTTCATAATATCCGTATATGCGGAACCATGATCGAATGGGTTGATCCCTTGCTCAATCCCTTCCTGATTGGAGTGAACAAGCATGTTGATTCCGAATTCTTTCGCTTTGCGGTCGCGGAATTCAATCATCTCTTTGAACTTCCAAGTTGTATCAATATGCATGAAAGGAAACGGCGGCTTCTCCGGATAAAATGCTTTCAGCGCCAAATGCAGCATCACGGAGCTATCCTTACCGATCGAGTACAGCATCACGGGATTTTCACATTCCGCCGCTACTTCTCTAATAATATAAATCGCTTCAGCCTCGAGTTGATCCAGATGTGTCGTTGCATCTATGGAATCAAGCATCAATTTGTCCATGAAAAAAGTGCCTCCCTTTAATCCTTACTAAATCTATAGACTATAACTTATATCCTATCAGATTTTCACTTTAATGCAAAGTGGAATAAAGTGATTTCTTTTATTTTTTTGCGGCGTTGGTTTTCATTAAAATGGATGACAAAACCGTATACAATTAGATTAGATAAGTCCATTTCAGGAAAAATGTTGGGATGACGTATATCAAGCTAAGATTCGCTGCGATCTATTTATAAGCCACAATTCACCAGCTAGAAGTTCGTGCCTCTGGCATGCTACGAAAAAAAGCAGTTCTCCGTTTCAGAAGAACTGCTCTCTCCTAGCCTTAATACTGCCCCGCTTAGGATTCGTCTTGCTGCTCGGAAGCAAATTGCTGAATGCTCGCCTCGCGGCGCTCGTTTTTCGCTTCAATGGATTGCTTCTCCGCTGGGCTGATTTCATCAGCATGCTCATCGAGATACTGGTGTGCCTCTTGCAAATTTTGCTCCGTATTCTCGATATGCGATTGCAAGTGAGCTACGTTATCCGCCCGGTTATCCGGTTTAACCATCGTTCATCCCTCCCGTCTTTTTTCATTCAAGCTTTAGAATGAACGAAATCAGCGGAAGTTATGTAATGAAAGGGCGTTTCGAGCCATTCTCTCGCCTTACTTCGCTGTCAGCTTAGGGCTTAAACGACAATGAGAAAACCCTTGATTCATCAGCATTTTTAACTTTACCAACTCTATTACTTAATTAACAATTTTACTTGATTGAATTATTAGTAGATCGTATGAGGCAGCAACTCCTCCCTCAATACTGAATTTTTCCTCGTATTCCTTATACATGTTGGTGAAGAGGCGTCGTAAGCTTTGCCCCTTCATGGTTACGGCTTCTGAAGTACTAGCTCCCATTGCTTTAACCGAATGAAGAAGATCCCTTGCGGAAGCATATTTTTCCATATGAATAGAACGTTTATAATTGAAATTTGAATATCCTGAATCCTCAAGCATGTACCGCCATTGGTGTGGCGAATGAAAAGACAATCCGTGACGTTGCGTCTCCATTCCGAATGCGCGATAAACTTCATGAAATGACCTATGCATCTCATTGAAGGTATCCGGACCGAATGTGGAAAATAGCAGTAATCCTCCAGGTCGCAGCATTTGCTGAAGATGTCCGAGTGTATCCTCCGGATTGCTCAGCCATTGAAAACAGGCGTTCGAGACGATGATATTGTAAGAGGAAGCTGGAGCATCAGCCGCCCAACTTTCTATATCTGCATTGATAAAACATATACGATCCGATGTACTATTTCTGGTGCCAAGATGATCATCTGCTGATAGGACACGTTCCACAGCTACTTTAATCATCTTGGGTGCAACATCTAGTGCAGTAATTTTCGCGCTAGGCCATTCCTTCACTATCATTTGGGTTAGAGACCCGGTGCCACAACCGATCTCAAGAATGTTAGGCTCAACTATGTTTTTCCATCCTATGAGAGATTTTACAAGCTGATCAGCCATTGTTCGTTGAACATGAGCATGAGTATCGTATGAATTGGAACTACGATTAAACTGACGTTGAATATCACTAATTCTGTTGTTGGTCATGCCACCATCCCCTCAATTCTTCAGCTATGTGTACTTCCCTTCCCAAAAAGGGCATATGCCCGCAAGCGTGTATTGTAACTAACTTTGCTTGAGGCAGCTGATCCTTTAGCTCCAAAACAGCATTATAAGAACAAATTTTATCCTCAGTCCCGTGGACAAGAAGCACAGGACTGGTAATACTCGGCAATCTAGACATGCATTCCAAGTTTCGTAAAATCTGAAGGCCTGAAATTAGTGCTGGGGCTGTCCAACTACCGATTGGGGGAAGGCTTGTAGCAAGACCGCTCTCCCATTCTATATCCGTAAACATGAACCGTCTGAATTTCGTTTCAACAGCAGGCTGATCCTTTGAGATTCCTCTGATCATCTGCCGAACGTAGGCATCTGATAAGCCGAGGAGACCTTCTTCTTTGGAACGAGTGAAACGAGCTGTTGCACCAAATAACACAAGACCATCAACGTAACTATTAGCCGCTAGTCTCAGCGCCAACAAACTCCCCAGTGACCAGCCTGCGATCAGTATCGGTCCTTTAAACCGTATAATGCTGCCACCTGCCTCATCTGCAAATCGGATCTTCTTAACTGCGATTTCCGTAATATGAAGCATATTCTCTGGATATTCCGCGTCCTTATATTCCGCGGAAACATGAGCGTATTCCGGCAGTAACTCGCGAAGCCGATCAAAAACAGTATCCGGCATGCTCCATCCAGTCAGCCACAAAATAACACCACTCGATGATGCACTCTCCATGTCCACTGGAATGTTTTCCATTGCATTCATGAACGAATCACTCCTAATTGATGTCCAATTGTACAGATTATCTCGAGCGCATTGACCAGTTCCTTATCATTATGAGCAGCTGTTAAAGAGAAGCGAATTCGTGCTGTACCATCAGGAACCGTAGGTGGCCGGATGGCTACCGCTTCTATCCCTTTCCATTCAAGTGCTTGACTGAAACGAAGGGCCTCTTCATTATCACTAACAATCACCGGTACAATAGGAGACTCGCCCCTACCGACATTAAAACCAGCATTAAGCAGCGAGGATCGAAACATTCTGCTTAACGAGAAGAGTCGTTCGCGGCGCCAATGATCAGCTTGGACTAAGGCGAGTGATGTTGATATCCCCGTTATCAAGGAAGGTGGTAACGCCGTCGAATACATGAGCGGTCTAGCCTTGTTAATTAGCCAGCGAATTAATGTACGACTACCGCACACATATGCACCATATACACCAAACGATTTACTGAATGTTCCCATATGTACATCCACCTCATGCTGCAGACCGAGTTCAAAGCACAGTCCCTGACCTTGTTTTCCGTAAATCCCCCCGCTGTGCGCTTCGTCCACCATCAGCATCGTTCCGTATTTACGTTTGAGCGTAGCCAGCTTAACTAAGGGAGCTACATCGCCATCCATTGAGAAGACGGCATCCGTAACAATCAGCTTGCGCCTTTTATCACGATGCTTATTGAGCAAAGCCTCCAAATGCTCCATATCATTATGTCGGTACCGAGCATGCTCTGCGCGGCTCAATACAATACCGTCAACAATACTCGCATGATTTAACTGGTCGCTGAAAACCACATCATTACGACCTACAAGCGCGCTAATAACACCAGAGTTAGCCATATATCCATTTGCAAAAACAAGAGCCGCTTCACTCGTCTGCCAATGTGACAGCTCTTCTTCAAGACCTCTATAAGGCAAGCGATTGCCTGTTACAAGACGTGACGCACCTGCTCCGCTTCCTTCTGTAAGAAGCGTTTCGCACATTGATTCAATAATAGCAGGATGTTGAGCTAGTCCAAGGTAGTCATTTGAGGCCAGATTGAGCAGCAAGCGTCCTCCTCTCACCGTATAACCAGGACATTGCGGAGCTGGGGCGCTATCACGTAAAAAGCGCTCTAGCGAAGCGTCATGTAATATCTCAAGTTCTTTTTCCATCCAGTTCATCATCCGTACCACCTTAAAGGGCGTTCATATACATTTTAAAGAGCATTTAACTCAATCTCGAAACCCAAATCCTCAATAATTTGATGATCAGATGATATATCTTGACCTGTAGTCGTTAAATAATCCCCTACAAAGAGTGAGTTGGCAGCATATAGCGACAATGGCTGTAATGTACGGAGACTAACTTCGCGCCCTCCTGCAACACGAATCTCTTTTGACGGACAGATAAACCTAAACAATGCCAGTACCTTAAGGCCTTTCAGAGCGGGGGTGCGTCCTGCTTTCTCCAAAGGGGTTCCAGGAATAGCATTCAAAAAATTAATCGGAATCGAATCCGCATCGAGCTCACGGAGCGCATAAGCCATCTCAACTATTTCCTGATTACTTTCACCCATACCGATAATTACACCAGAGCAGGGGGACATACCAAATGCTTTTACCTTTTTCACGGTTTCAACACGCTGTTCATAGGTATGCGTAGTCGTAATAGACGAGTAATTATCTTTACTTGTATTCAAGTTGTGGTTGTAACGGTGTACACCTGCTGCTGCTAAACGTTCGGCTTGACCGTCCTTTAAAATTCCGAGACATGCGCATATTTTCAGCGGCATCGTTGCACGTATTTCTTCAACCGCATTTATCACTTGTTCCAGCTCATTTTCTGTTGGGCCTTTCCCCGAGGCTACAATACAGTAGGTCCCTGCTTCGCGTGCCATAGCCTCACGTGCTCCTGCAAGAAGTGTTTCTTTGTCGAGCAGGGTGTATTTTTTAACGGACGCCGTTGATATGATGGACTGTGAGCAGTAACCACAATCTTCGGGGCAATGTCCACTTTTTGCATTAATGATCATGTTCAGTTTCACTTTTTTGCCGTAAAAGTGTTGTCTGACTTGAAAAGCAGCGTGCATCAAGGACAATATGTCATCGTTATCTGATTCAAGAACAGCTAACCCTTCTTCAACCGTTAAACATTGACCCATTAGCGCTTTCTCAGCAAGTAACGACCACTCTATTTTCGATTTAATTATTGTCATTTCGCTCATCCCTCAATTTGTTTGAATGGTTAGTGCGCACGCGATCGTTTCCAATTCAATCTGTTCTCGAACCACATGGATCAGTGATGCTGTATTTATTTCGTCCTTCAAGTAGGGGAAATGCCCGAGGAACTTGATGCCGCTATAACGTTCAATTAACGCAGCATTGGTTGCCACACTCGGGTCGTCAGACCTGTCAATTGATTGTCCATCGTTTAAAATAAAACCTTGAATCGGAACCCCATTTTCCCGTAAAAAGGACATCGTAAGTAGCGTGTGATTAATCGTTCCGAGACCCGAACGAGCTACAATCAAAGCCGGAATCCGAAGCTCTTTTATCAAATCCACCATTAGAAAATCATCGGTTAGTGGCACTGCTACGCCCCCAGCCCCTTCGATAAGCAGCGATTCGTAACGATGTAATAAGTCTTCGCCAGCAGCTGCTAGCCCCAATAATGTTAAGGTCACACCCGCTTGTTTGGCTGCGAGCATTGGCGTAAGCGGGGCTTCGAATGTGAATGTCGCTACCGCCTCCGGCTGCTCATTTAGTCCGCTGTATCGTAGTAGACGCTCAGCGTCGGTAGCTCCGCTACCTAGTAGCTCACCAGACTGCACAGGCTTCCAAATACCGACATTCCTATTATCGGCGCGAAGAGCCGCGGTAAGCGCCGCAGTTACAATGGTTTTGCCAACGCCAGTGTCTGTCCCGACCACAAATAATCCACGCATCGACCTCATAGGATGGATTCTCCTTCAGTGACGCTGAGAATGGCCTCCATCAAAATATCCGTCATAGTATCAAGCTCGGCCTCTGTACTAGCTAGTGGAGGGATGAATACGACAACATTGCCTAGCGGTCTCGTAAGCATTCCAAGCTCTCTGGCCTTTTGGGTTACCCGAACACCGATTCGTTCGGACCAATCATACGGTTCACGAGTAACCTTATCGCGTACAAGCTCAATTCCAATCATCAGTCCCTTTTGCCTTATGTCACCGACATGTAGGAAATTATGTAAAACTGCAAGCTTTTGTTCTACGAATGATGCCTTTGATCGTACTTCTTCAATGATGTTACGCTCTTCGAACAGCTTCAAGCTAGCCAAAGCAACGGCACAGCCAAGCGGATTACCTGTGAAGGAGTGACCATGGAAAAATGTTTTTTGCTCTTCGTAATCTGCATAAAATGCGTTGTACACCTCGTCTGTCGCAAGCGTCGCTGCCACGGGCAAATATCCGCCTGTAAGGCCTTTTCCGATAACAAGCAAATCAGGTGATACCTCTTCAAGATCGCAAGCAAACATAGCACCTGTCCGCCCAAAACCTGTTGCCACCTCATCCGCAATGAACAGTACACCATACTTACGGCAAAGTGCTGCCATCTCTTGTAAAAAGCCTTCTGGCATAATAATGATGCCACTAGCCCCTTGAACAATCGGCTCTACAATGAGAGCTGCTATTTCATCCGCGCTTGTCTCTAGCAATTGACGCAATGCCATTAGCGTAGCTTCCTTTGCTTCCTCTTCAACGCCATCATAGCGGTAGGCATAAGGATATGGAATGACATACGAAGGAAAGAGCATGGGGCGAAACGCGTTATGATACAGTGGAATCGCACCTACGCTAACCGCTCCAATTGTATCTCCATGATACGCTTGATTCATCGTAATAAACTTCGTTTTACTCTCCTGTCCTTGGTTTTTCCAGTATTGAAACGCCATTTTGATCGCAATTTCAACACCCGTTGCTCCAGAATCAGAGTAAAACACTTTATTTAACCCTTCGGGAGAAATCTCTACCAATTTCTCTGCAAGTTCAATGGCAGGCACATTAGCCATACCAAGAAGAGTAGAATGTGCAATTCGTCCTAATTGATCTATGATCGCTTGATTTAGCTCAGGGACGTTGTGACCATGGACGTTAAGCCACACCGAGGAAAAGCCATCATAATAATCACGCCCATTAACGTCATATAATTTGATACCTTCACCGCGTTCAATAATTAGAGGATCGGAGTTATTGTAGTCTTTCATTTGAGTAAAAGGATGCCATAAATATTGCTTATTGATGGCAGATAGCCGTTCATAAGTCAGCATTGTCACAAGATATTACCACCTTTAGTTTGATACGCTTAATTGTTAACCTTTTATATTTATTTTTGGTTAACAATAGGTGTGGTCAGTTTATCAGACATAAATCTTCCTGTAAAGATATCCTTCCAACGCGAAAGTGAATTTGCGTTCTTCGAGCGGTAGAATTAGAGGCAAAGTCTATAATAGGACTCTGCCAAAACAATAAAAAAACCACTCCCTAATGTGGTTTGAGTTCTATCAGTTAAATCTGAGAAAAATAGAAAAAGCTCAAGCACTATCTCTGCTTAAGCTTAATAATAAATCAGGTAAATGAGCTACTTATTTAAAGCATCCTCACAAGTGACACACAGCACTCCACATGTATGCTAAAAATTTGAACCCCACTCTTCCCTACCGCTTCGCCTTATAAAACTCATGATACAGCTTCATAAGCGCCCGCTTCTCGATCCGCGACACATAGCTCCGCGAGATCCCAAGCTCCTTCGCAATCTCCCGCTGCGTCCGCTCATCCCCGCCATGCTCCAGGCCGAACCTTCCAATAACAACTTCCTTCTCACTGTCATCCAATATATCAAGATTTTTATAAATCTAGCTCTTCTCGATTTTCAATTAAACTTGGGATCGATACGTTATACTCCCCACTTCCAACCTCGAACACAATTCGCCCATTTACATATCTTGCATCCGTAAATTCCTTACCTAGATGATCTAAATCTTCCTGTTTGCCAGGCAAAATGATCGTGGCTGTCGTGTTTGCCGGTACGATGAAATGGTAGTTGGTCCCTTCATCAATTAGTTCCCAACTGGATTCAATCGGACCGTATAGTGATTCATATTTGGCCGATGCATGAGTCAAAGTCCCGCCTTGTAGAGGCTTCAGCAGAAAATGCTTGTAACCCGGTTGCTCCATCACCGGACGGATACCTGCTACACCTGCGAATAAAAAGTCACATACCGCACCATAAGAATAGTGATTCAATGAAGCTGATAAATCACCATCAGGCGTGACACCATCCCAGCTTTCCCATATGGTCGTTGCCCCTTTGGTAACCGCATAGAGCCAAGATGGACATGAATCCTGTTCTAATAACCGGAAAGCAACATCCTTATGCCCGTAATCTGCTAGAACATGCAATATGAAAGGGGTAGAAAGGAATCCCGTATTTAAGTGGTAATCCTTTTCTTTTACCAGCTCGGCCAGCCGATCTGCTACAGCCTGCTTTTTATCCTCATGAGCTAGATCAAATGCCAAGATCCGGACATTCGGAGCTTGCCTGTCACTTAGAATAGAACCGTTGTCTGGAATAAAGTATTGGTTGTACACTCTATTAATTTTCTCGTAGAGTTTCCCGTATTTCTCCTCTTCCTCTTTCCTTCCTAAAATGGCTGCCATCTCCGTAAGTAGACGAGTGGAATAGGCATAATAAGCGGTAGCAACCACAGGATCGGATAATGTCATTTGTTTACCGATATACTCCTCAACTAAATCCGCAAATTTAAAATCTGCCTCCAACCATTCTCCCCAGTGAAACTTGGTATCCCAGATATAATTGGCATCCAGTTCGCCATCCGTATAGTTTTGATAAGCTGGTGTGTCCTTGTAATGTTCATTTGCATTTTTCGCACAGGCGTCCATATAATCAACCCATGCTTTTGCTGAATCGAATTGCTGCTCAAGGATGTTTTTATCCCCATAGCATAAATACATCGTCCATGGAATGATGACAGCCGAATCCCCCCATCCAGCAGATCCCTCCATTATTCCAGCTTCTCCAGGCTTTGCTGCAAACATGGCCATAGCCGGGTCGGTACTCATTTTTGAAAATCTTTCCTGTTCAGCAGCGTTATGATGTCGCATAACATTCGGAACTATATTCCCGACACATCCGGTTGCATATTGCTCGGCTGCCACATCCGCCATCCATTTTTCAAAGAAAGTATACACATTCATAAAATTAGATGCTGTTCTACTGTAAAGCTGGGCATCCCCTGTCCAACCTGCTCTCTCTCTGGTCGGACAATCTGTGGGAATCTCCATGAAATTACTTTTCTGGCTCCACTTTGAGTTTGAAACCAATTGATTGATTAATGGATTGGAGCAAGTGAATTGTCCCGTCTCCTCCATATCAGAGTAAATCGCAACCGCTGTAAAGTTTTCAGGTTTGACTTCACCTGGATAGTTTTTGAGCAGGACATATCGGAAACCGAAGATGGCAAACAATGGACTGTGTTTCTCCACTCCTTCTCCACTCAAAATGTAATAGACCTCCTGAAAATCCTTGAGTGTCACATGCATTGCAAGATTCTGCAAGGTGAAGTTTCCGTTTTTATCAAGCGCTTCGCCATGAGCAAGAGTGATTTCAGTCCCCGCTTCACCCTGAACCTTCATATCTACCCAACCGAATATATTTTGCCCAAAGTCAAGTACCGTTTCGCCGTTTGGAGTTTTCAAGATTTCAGGTGTAAATGTTTCCTTACGCCTCACAGGCACGCTTCGAGTTCCAATTAAGTTATCAAATCCATCATCCGTTACTGATACAGCTCTCCATGAAGAATCATCAAAACCTGGCTGGTTCCATCCCTCTAGCTTTACCCTGGCGTCATAGATTTCTCCTGACTTCAAGTCTGATTTTAAGATCGGACCAGTAGAAGTTTTGAAGGAATTATCACTTCCGATGATTTCCTCGCTGCCATCTTGATAACGTAAAACGAGTTGTCCTAAGAAAGCTAGTTTATAGCCAAAATTATTTTTTAGGCTCATAGCTCCAGTGGAACCTCTCCACCAGCCATCTCCTAGGATAACCCCAAATGCATTGTTTCCTTCCTGCAAGAACTTAGTAATATCGTAAGCTTGGTATTGCAAGCGCTTATAATAAGAGGTAAAACCAGGATTGAAAAGAGTGTCGGTCCCCTCCAACCCATTGATATAAAAATGACAGAGACCTTTAGATGTCATATAGGCATGAGCAGAAATTAATCCCTTTTTGACGGAGAACTCTTTTCTGATGTACGGAGCGGGCTTATAGGCATCCCAATCAATGTCTCCTTCAGGCTCAATCCACTTCGCCTTCCAATCTGAAGCCTCCAACAATCCGGTTTCAAAATAAGCTGGCTGGCTAAATTCAGATTCCTCATCATTACTCCAAACCTTTACTCTCCAATAGATCCTCTCCATCGATTTGAGAGTAGGACCATTATATATAATTCTTTGGGATTGATCGGATTGTACCTTTCCGCTGTCCCAACTAATCCCATTAAAACTTTCATTAGCTGAAGCCTGCACTTGGTATGCTATTTGCATGACTTTTCTTCTATCACTTTTAAGCTTCCAGCCCAGACGAGGCGCTTTCGTGTCCAAACCCAAAGGATTAGTGAGATACTCTGTTTGTAAGTCCATTACTTTTAACATACTTCAACACTCCCATCTTTTTAGTTTAATGTCATAAACGAACCTCAAAGTACACTAGTTTTTGCAGTATAGAGATAGATGAAATAGCAACCTACTCTTTATTCTACGCTTTCAAAATAATTGTATAATTTATCTGAAAATATTATAATGATGAAAGCGAACTCAGTTTATATCATAAACGAACTTATGAATTTATAGAATTGTAGTTGAGGTGTAATATGGATGTGATAAGTTTATATGAAGAGTTAAATAGGCTGGATGAAATTGAGCTTGCTGCGATTACCACGAATAATTTCAATTTTAAAAAATATGCAGAAGAACAAGGCGGTGTTGGTATAAGTCTTAGTTTTGTTCAAGCTGTTTTTTTTATGAAATCACACGAGAAAATTACTTTTAATAAACATCCTCGTTTTATTGAAGTAGATGATCATAAGCATGATTTTCTGGAGCTTACTTATGCATATAAAGGGGACTTTACACAAGTAATAAATGGGAAGCGTATCCTTATGCAGGAGGGGGATATTACTGTCCTTGACAGAAATATTATTCATAGAATTGAACCGGTTTCTAAAGACTCACTTGTCATTAACATTATTATGAAGGAAGACTATTTCAATGAACAATTGTTAATGCGCTTGTCCGAGAATAATCTTTTTTCGGAATTTATCATATCTGCTCTCTATAAAACAAGCTTGAAGGGGAACTATCTTTATTTTTCACCGGGTATGAATATAAGAATTAAAAATTATATTGAATCTATTATTTGGGAAATTAAGTATCCACAGTTAGGCTCTCAAGAGTTCATTAACTGCAACACAATCATGCTTTTTACTGAATTGATGAGAACAATGAAGGACGAATCCTCTCTGACTTTTGAAGAGAAGAATCCACATGGGAAGACCTCTGTATCTGTATTTGCACTTCTTCAGTTTATTAACGAACATTTTATGGAAATAAGTCTTGAGCAGACGGCTGAAAAGTTTCATATTCATCCAAGATACTTATCGAGACTCTTGAAAAAATATACCGGTAAAGGATATATGGAAATTATACTAGACCTTCGATTGGAAAAAGCGGCCTTTCTTCTTCAAAATACGCAGCTAACTATAATTGAAATTGGTGAAAAGTGCGGGTTTTCTAATATGAATCACTTTTATAATCATTTTAAGAAAACCTATAATAAAACACCAAAAGAATTTCGAAAAGCCTAAAAATCCTATTGTATTTATTTTCAGGCAGGTCACTTGGGACCAATCAAAATATCATAAGCGCACAAATAAGAAAAATATTAAGAAATTTTTTTTTAGAAATCCATAGTTAAATGTGATATAACATTCAAACGGAGATTGGGTCTTTCCAAGCCCTTTTTTTATCTGAACTTTATTCAACTAAACTGCCACGTTCGTAACGGATCGTTACCAGTCTAAGTCTAAAACTTTATTTCCCGAGTCTAACATGGAATAAAACGAAGCCCGCAGACCGTAGTTAGCGGGCTTAAATTCAGTTAAATTATGTATCAATTTGAAGTATGTTCAGGATGAGCGATGAATTGTATTTACTCTGTTCTAACTCACTAAGAGTTCCTTGTGACACGCCAATGCACTGTGAAAATTTTATTTGGTTCAACTGATTAGACTTTTTAATATTCCTAATTCGCTCACCTAACATGGGTAACAGCCCCTTCTTCACAAAAAAATCCCGTTGATTATACAGCATCATCGGGATTTTTCTAGGAGTTCCACAGTTTTATACTGGTTCCAGACTTTCTTTACTGGTTCCACACATTTTTATCACCAGACAGATTAAAGCCACTTCCGTGCCTGCGTCTTCTCGCACTTTCATATCGACCCAGCCGGCGATATTTTACCCGAAGTCCAGTACCGTTTCCCCACTCGGGGTCCACAACACTTCCGGAATAAATCTTTCTTTCTGTCTTACCGGCAAACTTCGGGTACCGATCAAGTTGTCGATTCCCCCATCTGTGACCTGAACGGGTTCCCAAGAAAAATCGTCATAACCGGGTTGATCCCATCCATCAATGGCCATTCTGGCGTCGTAAAGATCCCCCTACTTAATGTCCGATTTCTGCAGAGGACCCTGGGACGTCTTAAAAGAGTCGTCGCTTCCGATAATCTCGCGGATTCCGTCATCGTAATCCAGCATTAGCTGCCCCAGAAAGGCAACCTTATATCCAAAATTGTTTTTCAGACTTACGCCTCCGGTAGATCCTCTCCACCAGCCGTCCCCAAGAATAACGCCAAGCGCATTGGATCCTTCTTGCAGAACCAAATACTCAGTCCTCAAAAAAATGGCTTCCAACATGTAAGATCCCTCCCGAAACTAAGCTTTATATACCCCCTTCTTATTACCCTGAACTCTAATAATGCTTTGACTTGTCTGGAAGTCCGCGAAATTCCAGACCTGCTCGCCGATGAAATGCTCGAATTCGTCGAAAACCTCGTGATTCGCACGATAAAACTCCGCTTGGTACTCTTCCGTGAACATGACGGGATCGATGTCGTGAAGTCCTGCGATGGTATCCGTACCGTACTCCGTCATCCTGATTGGTTTCCCTGGGCAGCGCTTGCCCCAACCGTTTAATTTGGCCCGAAGCGCCATCTTTGCGGAGTCGAAATCGCCGGCGAACGCGTACCAGCCGTAGTAGCGGTTAATGCAAATGACATCGATCAACTCCGCTACTTTGTCGCGGTCGGGAGTAGCCGCAATATGTGTGATGATCGTGACGGGTCTTTTTTGCGGATCGATTGCTTTCGCCAGTTCCACGAGCGGCTGGAAGTACTCCGTCGCTCCTTCTTCTTCGGAAGCCGGCTCATTCGCGATACACCACATGACGACGCTGGGATGGTTCTTGTCGCGGGCGATGAGCTCTCGCACCGCTTCTTGATGAACCACTTGCGTCTTTAGAATTTCCCAAGTATTTCGCTTCGGTCCGCTATGCGCCACCACGATAAAATTGAGATGCAGGGCCTACGGCAGGCGTTTCGTCAATGACGACGATTCCCTCTTGATCTGCCAGTCGCATCACTTCCTCGGAATACGGGTAATGCGCCGTTCGGAAAGAGTTGGCTCCTATCCACTTCATCAATTGGATATCCAACACATTGGCAGCTTCGTTCAGGCCTCTGCCATTGGTAGGCGTATCTTCGTGCTTGCCGAAGCCTTTAAAGTAGAAAGGCTTGCTATTAATCAGGGATTTACCGTCCTTCACTTACACCGTTCGGATGCCGAATGGCTGTTCATACACGTCAACAACTTGTCCATCTTGAATGAGCTGTAGTTTCAGATGATACAGATAGTCTTTGAGCGGCTCCCACAGCCTCGCGTTCTCGATCTGGAACGTGCCGGACAATCCTTGGCAGACGCCAACCGCAACTCCAGTATGATCGACGATTTCAGCCTTTACTTCCGCTTCGCCTTCGATCAACGCATCGAAACGAACAATCCCCGTTGACCCGCTGAGATCCGTTACAATCGTTACATCCTTGATATAGCTTCGAGGCGTCGTGTAAATTTCGACCGGTCGATGGAGGCCGGCATAGTTAAAGAAGTCAAAGTAAGGACTGTTTTTGACGACTTTGCCTACCCCGAGAACCTCCGTCTCACTATAACTGCCCATCGGAAGCGTCGTCTCGTCGACGATATTGTTCACGGCAACAGTCAGACGGTTTTTTCCTGTAATCAAGAAATCGTTGATTTCAGCCTCGAACGGCGTAAACCCGCCTGTATGTTCAGTGACAAGCTTCCCGTTCACATAAACCTTTGCGAGATGCGTGGCGGAACAAAAGCGCAGCATGATACATTCCGAAAGGAGCAAATTCGGTATCATAAAGTCTCGTTCGTACCAAACCCATCCTACATGATTGCGAATATCGGCCGTAACCCCAACGTCGTTGAAAGAACCGGGTACGGACATCGCAATCGGATCGGTAAGTGCCGTCTTATACCACTCTTCTTGAAACACGTCTCCCGAGTCTAGTTTAAAATTCCAGATGCCGCTTAAGCCGATGAGGCTCCGGGTTTCCGTTACGATTGGATATAACATTATTCTTTCGGCCCCTTTTTTACGAGATAATAATTCCTATTATCATCGTAATCGAACATCACCGGTGGTACTAACGCTTTGTCGACTTTCGGAGAGTAATACTTTGACGACTTCTTCAACGAAAAAAAACAAAGAGGCGGCTTCCCTCTTTGTTTTTAGCTTACTCCGTATTTACATAACGCTCGCGATAAGCTCTACGACTGAAGTCCGATAGGCAAACTCGTTAAAGACTGACCTGCAATCGACTCGGTTAAATGCTCGCCTACGTCGAACGCCTCCACCCGATGAATGCCGGCGAACCTTTTAACAAACGACGTTATAGCCATGTTCGCTTCCATCCGGGCGAGCGGTGCTCCCAAACAGAAATGAGGACCGGCTCCGAATGCCAGATGACGTTGATTGCCCGAGCGATGGATATCGAAGATATCGGCGTTCGCAAATTGGGATTCGTCCCGGTTCGCCGCACCGATCCATACCACGATAGCTTGCCCCTCCTTCATCTGGGGACCGAAGACATTCGTATCTTGTGCCACCCTCCGATCCATCGAAGCGGGGAAGCGGAAACGAAGCACTTCCTCGACTACATTGGGAACCAAGGACAAATCGGCTTTAAGTTCTTGATAGACGTTCGGCCCGTCGTAAAGCATGGAATAGAAAATATTGGAGAGCAGCGTGGTCGTCGTTTCGTTGCCCGCGCCAAGCAGGCCGATGGCCGACATCACCACTTCTTCATCCGTTAATCGTTCGCCTTCGAGTTCGGCCTTGGTTAAGTCGGATATGATGTCATCTTCCGGGTGCTGCCGTTTCTTCAGAACAATGGGATACAAGTATTCCATGAACTCCTTCATGGCGATTCCCTTTCGCCTGTCGATATCGGCATAATCCTCTGTGTTATACGGAAGGAAGAGAATATCGGACCAACCTTTGATCAGATGGCGATCCTGGGAAGGAACTCCTAGCAGATCCGCAATGACGGTAACGGGCAATGGAATTGCCAGCTTCTCCACAATATCGATAGTCGGGACGCCTTCCATGTCCGCAATCAACTCGTCGACGATATCCTGGATCCGCGGCTCCCACTCTCTGAGACTGCGGGGAGTGAAGGCTTGAGAAAGAAGGGCGCGCCGTTTCCGATGCTCCGGCGGATCCACCAAATTGACGTTGCTGCGGCTTTCAAGCCGATCGGGAATCGGAATCAAGCTTCTCTTCTTTTTGTTAGAGAACAGCTCGTGGTCGAATAGCACGCGTTTAACATGGTCGTATAAGAACACGTTCCAAACATCTTGCTCGGCATCGTAATAGACGGGATTATTGTCCCTCATCTCCTTATACCAAGCATACGGTTCCCACCCAGCTTCCTTGGTGTTAAGCTTCGTGATTTCGTTCAGCAGGATCATCTGACGCTTCCCATTCATAATCGTTCCCTCCAAACCGGATTAATTTGCATGAATTACGCGTTTTAATTTTACAATCGGCCTTCCTCTCATGATGATGTTCCTAAATAAATCATTAGAGCTCGAAAAACCTCCTTCCAGACGCAGCCATTATTGGCTTTGCTATTATTATATGTTAATCTTACATAGGTTAGTTTAACATATAATTCGAATTTCCGGTATTTGCATAACGCCGTTCACAAAAAATTCACTGAAGGAGGACCCTATGTACGCGGACATCTTGATACTGGGACAGTTATTATCCGGTCCGAAGCACGGCTACGAAATCAAAAAAAACGTTCAGGAGGCGCTCGGGGATTCGTTCGAAATCAACAATAATTTATTGTATCCTGCATTGCGGCGATTTTTGGAAATGGGTGCGATAAGCAAGAAGATCGAGAAAACGGAGGGTAAACCTGACCGGCATATCTATCTGTTGACGAACGCGGGGGGAGAAATCTTTAATGAGCTCATTCGCGATTTTCCGAGAAAATCGGCTGCCAATTCATTGGATTTTATGGTGCGCGTCGCGCTGTTCGACCGATTGGACCCCAATGTGCAGCTCGAGATATTGCGTAAACGGCTGGCGGTGTTGGAGGAAGAGATAGGGCGATACCGCAAATTCGACGAAATCCATTCGGAAAACCGTTTTGCCGCGGAAGTCATTCATTTCAGCAGGACGCAAACCGAGCAGGAATGGACATGGGTGAAGAAGTTGATATTGATCGTCCATTCAGCGGCCTCGGCTTCAGAACACGAAGAGACATCCTTCTAACCAATCAATCCCCTCTATGCAAACCATGCAGGAAGCACGCTATCGTTTACATGGAGGGGATATTAATACTGAACGATGTCTCTACCTTACTTCTTTTTCAGAACCGCTTAAAGTGCTTCAGCCTTCGTTTCAGGACTACACTTTATTTATGATGGTGAGTTCTTTATTAATGGCGAATATGAGCTTGTCAGGGAAATTTTCCGGCGCCATACCTGCCAACATGTCAATCGTAAATCCTTGCATCATGGGGTATTGCGGCATGTCCCTGAAACTTTCTCCGAAATACTTATTCAGGACGATTTCCGCATCTTTATTTTCAAACAGCTCTTTAAACGTGCAACGGGTGGAATACACATCGTCTGTAATCTGTAATTCCGCTAACTCTTCCGTGCTCGTATCGGGCAGTTCGAACCAGTTGTTAACTTCTTCGCGTTTATCCGCAACCGGCGGTGCCTCATAACTTGCATTCGATTCTTCTGCCTTATTAAACCATGCAAGATCTTGATAGGTTACAAGATTTTCACTTGCCACTGCACGGATTTCATTCATGCCCTCTGCCAGGACAACTTTCTCGAAGACAAAAACTTTCTCTTCACTGGATATAGATTGCAGCTCTTCGCCATTCAAATAAAGCGTAACCTTATTGCAATTCGAATAGACTTTAACTTGAATGCTGTCCTCGGCCCGATCCACAAAGCGCTTGCTAGTAATATGGACAAATTTTTCTTT
This sequence comes from Paenibacillus xinjiangensis, assembly GCF_059686975.1. Taxonomy (NCBI): domain Bacteria; kingdom Bacillati; phylum Bacillota; class Bacilli; order Caryophanales; family Paenibacillaceae; genus Paenibacillus; species Paenibacillus xinjiangensis. The sequence continues at coordinate 33,538 of NZ_JCAALS010000024.1, forward strand.
GGACCAATGCGCTTTGTACATATAGAAAGCATCCTTCTTAATCTTTCTATCGTAGGTGACGAGCCCTTTATTGTTTCTTCCTTTGACTCCGCCTTCGTCTCTGATATTGGCTCCAAAATCGAACATATTCCATACATACGTTGCCCAAAGGAACGGCTTTTTCTCAAAAATTTTCCAAGCGACTTCATGATACAGCGCGTGATATTCTTCGGTGTAGTCTTTCACCTTCGGCTCAGCGCTGTGGTATTGCACAATCCCTTCTACGCCGTATTCGGAAATACATAGCGGTCTGTCGGGATTGATCTCATGGAACTTGTCAATCCAAGGATCGAAATCTTCTGTCTTGCCGTGATACCAGCCGTAATACTTATTGTATCCAACCACGTCCGTCATGCGGTTGAATTCGTCTTTCTCGTCGACGAATAGAACGTTGGCCATCGTCGTCAGTCTGGTAGGATCTTCTTTTTTGGTCAATTCGTTTAACTCTTTAACGAGTTTTCTAACCTCCGGACGTTCTCCGCCGATTTGAATTTCATTCTGCAGCCCCCAGAATATGATCGAAGGGTGATTGAAATTCTGTTTGATCAATTCCAGCATCTGCTGCTTGGCATTGATCCCTTCCACTTCGTTCTTCGACATGATCGAAATGAAAGGAATCTCCGCCCATACCACCATGCCTTCTTTGTCGCACAAATCGTAAAAAGTTTGGCTGTGCTGGTAATGGGCGAGTCGAAGCGAAGTCGCTCCAATTTCTTTGATCAATGCCATATCTTCGACTTGCTCTTGTTCCGTTATGGCCCAGCCCATATCTTTTCTGTCCTGGTGTCTCGATACGCCGCATAACGGCAAATGCTCGCCGTTCAAGAAGAAACCTTTCTCAGAGTCGACATGAAAGTACCTAACGCCGAACGGAATCGCAATTTCATCCACCGTGTCGTTAAAGCTAGTCATGGATACGGTAGCTTGATACATATAAGGATTATTTCTTCCGTTCCAGAGAATCGGATTATCGATGACGCATGCCAGCGTTTCCGTTCTTGACTCGCCTGCGGCCAAGACGACTTCCTTGGCGGCATAAGTTACGGAACCGCCATCGGCATCCGCAATATCTGCCCAAAGCCTGACTTTTTTCTCCTCGTCGCTGCCATTTACCAATCTGGATTCGATTTTGAGATTGGCCTTTTCTTTCGACACCTGTTCCTGTACGATATAAACGCCGCTCGAACCGTAATCCATTGCGTCGAAATGAACCGGATTCGTTACAAGGATGTTCACATCGCGGTATATACCGCCATAGAAAGTAAAATCCGCTTTCTGAGGATAGACGTCGTCCACGACCGTATTATCCACCTTAACGGCGATCACGTTCTTCGATCCGAAGGCAACGTCAGCTGTAATGTCAAACCTGAAGGTGGAGTAACCGCCTTTGTGCTGACCCGCATGCCGACCGTTCACATAGACATCGGTAATGCTATTAGAACCGTTGAATTCGATAAACACTTTCCTTCCCTCATCGGAAGAATCAAAGGCGAGCTCTTTTCTGTACCAGCAAGCGCCTTGGTAATATTCATACCCGTTCGCCCCATCCAACGCATTCCAGGTGTGTGGGAGACGAACCTCGCTCCAATGGTCGTCTTGGTAAGTTACAGCTTCGGCCAGCTCTTCGTTTTTACGTATAAAACGCCATGCATCGTTCATTCGGATGATCTTTCTCATTCTATTCGCTCCTTCAGAGACTCTGTCTCAATAATAGGTGTTCCTCTAAAAAATCCCCTTAACGAAGACAGGAGCGAATTCCGCGCCTGCCTTCGTTAAGGGGAACGATGTTCTTCGTTTAATATGCCGTCCAGCCCGCATCCGCGGTAACCGTCGTGCCGTTGACAAAGCTGGAATCGTCGGAGGCAAGGAACAACGCAACCTTCGCGATGTCTTCCGGTTGGCCTATGCCGGGGTTAATGCCCATGCCGATCTGCGCGCGTTCCGCGCCGAACGGATTCGGTGCTGTTATGGTCATCGCGATATTCGTTGCGACCCCGCCCGGTGCGATCGCATTGCAGCGTATGCCTTGCGTCGCATATTGGAAGCCTACATTCTTCGTGAATCCGACAACGGCGTGCTTCGAAGCGGTATAGGCAGCCCCCGCCCTGGAACCGAACAAGCCGCCGGCCGAAGCGATATTCACGATGACGCCTTTCTTCTGCCCGATGAAGATAGGAAGGACCTTCCGCGTCGTCCGCATCGGACCGGTCGTGTTCACGGCGAACACCTTGTTCCATAACTCGTCCGTCAAGTCCCCCGCAGGAACGAAATTGTCCATGATGCCGGCATTGTTGACGAGAATGTCCACAGTACCGTACGTTTGAAGCGCGGTGTCGATCAAGCGTTGAACGTCTTCTTCTTCTGCGACATTGGTTGCCGCTGCGATAGCCGTTCCCCCTCTTGCCTCGATTCCCTCGGCCACCTTGTCAGCGTTATCGGCATTCAGATCGGAAACGACCACTTTCGCACCTTCTTCGGCGAAGAGCTCCGCGATTGCTTTGCCCATCCCCGATGCTGCTCCCGTGACGATTGCTACTTTACCCTTAAGTTTCATCTATTCAACCTCCTTAGTTCCGACTCTTCGTAATATCCGGCTCTTCTATTTATTCTTCGATAGCAGCTAAATCGGAAACGATGGATGCCAGTACTTCCGAAGAGACATTCGCTTGCGGAAATGCTGCCAATTGACTGAGCGCAAACCCGCCAGCCATTCCGGTCATTGGGTTGGTCGAAAATCCCGGGAGATGTTTGTCCAGCACGGCTTTCGCTGCAGCGTTCCCCAGCAAGTCTCCCACTTTGGAATTTTGATCGAATTTCATTGTCGTATTCACCTCCTTAAGTCCTGCGGTAGTATGCTTGCTAAGTATAATCATATCCATTTGCCCCAAGCTGGACTAACGGTTAGACGACATCTCGAATAACACTTTCACGACTTCATTCGTCTTTATTGGTACCCGAACAATTTGATTTTCAGCAACGTAGGCTTCTCATACCGCATGATCGCGACCTCGTCCCCATTCAGCCTCCGGATCATTTTCCAAGTTCCTTGTTCAAAACGTCCTTCTTCCAAAGATAAGATATCCACATTGGGCTTTGTCGGGTTTGCGGAGAACGGTATGACGAGACAGCCGTTTGCAATGATATAGAACTTGTCCGACGCCTCTTTCAGTACAAGGCATACCCCGTCTTTACGAGTCAAAATAGGCAGATTCATGAGTGCTTTGAATCCATATTCCCCGAACACCATCATGTCCTGTTCTGGACGCTCGATGATTGCTGCCTGCAAATCCGGCGTGCCGTATTTTTCCGTCAATAACGGCATCATACTGTTAAGTGTTTTGTTATACCATGCGTATTCCTCTACATTTTGCGGCGTTTTCAACATGGGGTCGGTGGTATCCATGCCGAAGAGATAGCTGTCGATGGCCGTAAACGGCTCTCCCAAGTCCTCAAATGCAAACGGAGCAAATCCCAACGCATGATAATGCCCCACCACATAAACCAGCCTCGGGCCTGCGTAGCTATGGGTCGCCGTCTCCGGAATAAAGAGAGGATTGTCCATCTTGACGTACTCGTCGCACACGTCGCAGAAATTTTGAACATAAATATCCGGTGCGATCACATCCACATTTGGTGCGCAGTATTTCCACACTTCCATCACCCGGGCTACCGGCCCGCCGCTCGGATACTTCCCGGCCTTCTCGCCTTTGTCCAACCAGCAGTTGGCCATCATAGGCAGGGGATAAACCTCCTTGCCGGCGGCTGCAACTTTTTCTATATAGCTTGAAACGTGATACGCACTGAATACTTCTTCCGCCGCATCTCCGAATACCGCCTTCCAATTGCCGCCCTTCGAGCCATTCTCGACGGCCTGGCGAACATCCGCGGCCATGGTCCCGATTTGCTTATTCATATAATCGACGAACGGCTGCGGAACATTCGCTTCAAACAGGGCATCGGCCGCATCGGAATGTTCTCTCGCCGCCCCTTGCAGCCCCGGTTCGTTCTCCACCTGAATCAAAATAACCGTTTGCTCTTTTTCGTCCACTTGTTTGATATGCAGCATCAATTCCCGAAACGCTTTGGCATCAGCCGCATTAGTTGCTTCGCAAAGATAGGACAGTGTCGTATAGGACATACCATGGAAATCTTTTAAGTTGGTCTTCTTCTTGCCTTTCTCGACTTCTGCTCTTTGGAAGCGTTCCAAATCCGTCTTGACCCACGAAGGCGCATAATAGCACTGCGCGTTTTTCCAGGCGCCAAACCACAAGAAGCCAATCCTCATATCACGCCTTCTCGCCTGCCCAATCAGCTCATCCACCAGTCTAAAATCGAATACGTCTTCTTCGGGTTCGACCATTTCCCAAGTCACGGGCAGCAATAAACTGTTCATGCCGAGCTTGACAGCCTTGTCCCAGATGGGTTCCATGTATTCGACGGAAGACGAGTTGGAATTATGGACCTCTCCCGCAAGCATAATAAATGGTCTTCCTTTATCGACTAGCAGGTGTTCTTTTCTTCGCAGCACTTGATTCAACATGTAAATCCCCCTCATAATGTATGTTAATAGTGTTTATGACTCCGCCATCCCGCGAAGAATCGCCAACAACTGTTGTTGCACTGCGGTATCTCTTGCAACACGAGGAAGAACGGCAGGTCGTCCGAACTCGAAGTACAATCCGCTCCGGCCGTCATCGGCCGGCGAGGTTGCCGCTTCGAATATGCGCTCGGCGCCTTTCTCAGGCGGGACGAAGTACCAGCGAATCAATCGGAACCATAGCGGCATCGCTCCGCTGAGAGACATCGGCGTTCGGGTTGGCCCCGGATCGGCAATCCGAAGCGTAATGCCATCCTTCGCATAATCGCCGGCCATCGCATGGAATGCCGCGGCTGTTGCCAGCTTCGTATGGGAGTAAGGCTGGAACCTCCTGAATTTATCGGGCTTGCGCAGTCCTTGAGGGTCGAAATTACGCGCCATCCTCATCCCGCTTGAACCAACGGCGACGACGATGGCATTGTTCGCGGAAGCTAATTGCGGCCTGAGCAGCTCGGTCAACAAATACGGGGCGAAAGTATTCACCTCGTAATGGAGATCGTTGCCTTGAACGGATAGCTCTAGTCGCTCCGTTACGACACCTGCATTATGGATGAGGAGATCGATAAAATCATGAGTTCTCGCTACCTGCTCGGCGGCCCGCCGTATGTCCTGATGATTCGATAAATCGGCTTGAATCGATTGCACGGTTACGGAGGGAGCGAAGGCTTGAAGATCACGCAGCTGCTGGCTCGTTCGATCGAAGCTCCTGTTAATGACAACCAGGTCATAGCCGTCGCCGGCGAGCCGCTTGCTCAGTTCGGTTCCGATGCCTGAATAAGAAGCCGTTAGAACAGCGACCGGGCGTCTTGCGCTTAGATTGTCATTCATGTTTTTATCCATCCCCTTTCGCACTTTGTTTCATCATATCTTCTTGGCCTTGGTTGGACTAACGGTTAGACGACATGCTGAATAACACTTTCACGACTAAAAAAAGAAGCTGCCGCATTGTGCGACAACCTCTTCCTCCGTTTAACCAGACTGGTTACGAAATTCCGTCGGCCCTGTTCCCACATACTTTTTGAATATTTTTGCAAAGTGGGAGAAGTTCGTGTATCCGACAGAAGAAGCAACGGCGCTGATGGACACGCTCGTTTGGAGCAGCAGTTCCTTCGCTTTGCTTATTCTTTCCAATAGGACATAATCCGAGATCGAGTATCCTGTTTCCTTTTTGAAAATTCTGGATAAATAATCGGGATTCAAAAAAACCTGTTCAGCGATCGTTTCTCTTGACAAGTCTTGATCCATGTTGAGCACAATGTACCGTTTAACGGTTAGAACGACCGTATCGTTTTCCTTGACCGCTTCCGCTTGATACATGGCTTTGTTGACGGCATGATGAACCCAGGCAATCATATCGGTAACGGAACGCCCCGCCAGTTCCGATAAGTGTCTTGATGGTTCATCCCCGAATAACTGGTGAGCCTGTATGCCATTCGTGTTCAGAAACGTATACAAAACCTGGATAAAGTTCTGACTGAATTGATGCAGCGTATCCGCATTTATCTCATGGTTGCTAACGAGTCTGTCGAGGTATTTCTCCACTTCGTGTTTGACGGCTTCCTTCGTTCCGGTTTTCAGCAATGAAGACACAGCGCCGAGTTCAGGCAGCTGTGCCGGGTAATCTGCTTGCTCCGTACGGTCGAGAGCCAATACTCGATTGATGTACGCAACGTTGTTCCGGTCGCGATCCCGCAGCGCCGCAACCATTCCGGCCATCTCATGCGCTTCCGCTGAACGTCCCAAATAACAGGATAAGTTGCAGTAGAAATAGCGATGGCAAGACTCCACATAGAGACCGGCGGCTTCCCTTAGCCTTTCCTCATTCCACGGGATATCCCTCTCCGACATCAAGATCACGAGCAGCAACCCTCTGTCGAGCTGAAAACAGATTCCGTTATCATGGCTTCCGATAATTATCTCTTGCGCGGAATTTTTAAGCGCGTATTCCAGAATTTTCTCGTCTCTGCTCTTCATCTCCTTGTTCCAGCGTTGGATGGAAATCAAGATCGGAAAGAAAACCGAATCTTCCGTAATCGGGATGTGATGCTGCTCGACCTGCTCCCGAATCGCGGCTTGTTGGCTGGGGATCGAATGGTGAATCAGATCGAACCAGAATCGTTCGATGATGAACGATTGATGCTTCTGCCACAATTGATGGAATTTAACGTTACGATTATTTTCGCTGTTCTTGTCAATTACGGCCTGGGCCTTTCGAATAGCGTTCTCCAGTTCCTCCGAGAGCACCGGTTTAAGCAAATAGTCAAGACTGCCGAGCGTTAGCGCTTCTTTCGCGTATTTGAAGTCGGCATGGCTCGTTAAAAAAATCGTGACTGTGTGCGGATAATGTTCCTTTACCCAGGTCAGCAATTCCAAGCCGTTCCCTTGCGGCATCTCGATATCGCATAACAGAATATCGATTCTAGTGCTTTCGAACCATTCTTTCGCCTGCCTAATATTATTGGCGGTATACAACTCCGAGATCCCGAGTTTTTGCAAATCGAGATCCGCTTTTACGCCTTCGATGGCATGAATTTCGTCGTCGACTATGAGTAAGTGGTCGTTCATTGTTTTTCCTCCATCAGGGGATTGATCGGGAGAATAATGAATACAGACGCGCCGCCAGTTTCCTGATCATTAGCGTAACGAATGGATACCGAATCTCCATACAACAGCTTCAGCCGTCGCTGAACGTTCCATATTCCGGTATGCTCTCCACGTTCGTTTTCGACGCTTCTGCCCGCCTGCAGTACGCGAAGCACCTCTTCACCGAACCCGCAGCCCGTATCTAGAATGCTGATTTTCACCCAGGACCCGCTGTCTTCGTCCACAAAGTCAATCCGTACGGAAATATGGACGGGTCTGTCCATCGTAACCGCGTGTTTAATCGAATTTTCGACGAACGACTGAATGATGAGGGGAGGAGTCGGCGTATCCGTCAAGTAGTCCGGGACTTCAAGTGTCCACGTCAGTTTCTCCGGAAAACGCAAGACTTGAATTCCCAAGTAGTTCCGGGTGTGCTCCAGCTCGTCTTTCAAGGGGACGAATGTCGTATTGCTTCTAAACATGTAACGGAAATAGTGTACCAATGACCGTGTCAATTTCATCGTTAATTCATAATTTTTAACCTTAGCCAAATTATAAACGATATTTAGAGAATTCAGGAAAAAGTGAGGGTTAACCTGCAGCTGCAGCCGCTGCAGCTCTTCTTTCTGTTTGTTCAACTGTTCTTCAAAAACGTTGACACGAAGCGTTTCGATTTCCGTCATCATAGAGTTGAATGACTCTCCGAGTATTCTGAATTCCTCTGAACCGCCTTTGTGCATGTCAACCCGAATGCTCCAATCCCCGCCTCGGACCTTCTTCATCGAGATAAGGACCCGGTATAAAGGCACGAGGATAGCCTGCCTGATGAAATACAACCCGATCGGGATAAAGAGCAGGGAAGAAGCGGTAATAAACCATATGATCCCTTGCAGGTAAGGAAGCCTATCCAAGATTTGGTGATCCGGTATGACGGCGACCAGCTTGAAATTGCCTCTATCGGAAGCCGAATCGACGATTAAATATTTCCGGTCGGAACCGGTCAAATAATAGTCGCCTTCGCTTTGGTGCAACTGGATTCCGTTCTCGTCGACAAGCTCCGTGTCCGTAATCGGTTCTCCCAGGTCATTCGCGAGCAATACACTCCCCCCTTCTCCGATCTGAAGAGATTGGAGGGGCGCCAGCAATTGGTCGGTTCTCACTAAGCCGCCCAAATACACGCTGCCTGATCGGACGATGTCGATAAGATAATCGTTTTGCCCAATCCGGGCGTAAAGCCATCTTTGCGTCGAGTTACTCGGAACAATGCTGGGGGATCGGATAAGATCGGAGACATATTGTTGGATGAGATCCTTTTCCTCAAACGTTAAATTCTGCGTCTTATTCACATCCATAAAGTCTAGCCGTTTTTCCGCATAAACAAAAAAAGAACTTAAGGAATCGTACAAAGCAATATCCTTATTCAATTTGTTAAACAAATACACCTTCGAACTGTAATAATCCCCATCCGACTCGGCCCGATCAAGAGAAACCAAATCAATACCCGATAACATGGAGTTCAAATAGGCATCAACATCATTTAATCCGGAATCGATCTGGTTCATGTATAGAGTCAGCATGTTTTTATACGAATCCGCGACCTGTTCTCGAACGACATCAATGGCATAAAAGTTGTTATATAACAGCATACTCAACAGCGGTCCCGTCATGATCAGTACGCTTATGATCAATTTGAACTTCAGGGAACCTCGTTGCCGCAACAATCCGGGTATCTTCATGCTCCTAGCTCCTTAATCGGTTTCCTCCATCATATACGAAATGAAAGTCCAAGCGCCACAACCCTCTTGTGCCGGGTTGCGGCGTATGGACTTCATTTGCGATCAGCTTACCCTTTTACGGCACCGACCATGATTCCTTTAATGAAATACTTCTGAAAGAACGGATAGGCAACCAGGATCGGCAACACTCCGATTACCGCAATGGCCATCTTAACCGAGTCGGTCGGCATCTGCTGCATGGCCTCGCCCGCGTTAGAGCTTAAATTGGTGGTAATAAACTGAATATCTTGCATAATTCGATTAAGCAGATTTTGGACGCTGAACAGCTCAGGGTTAGTGATGTAAATCATCCCGTTCTGCCAGTCATTCCAGTACATGATGCACGTAAACAAGCCGATTGTCGCGATGACGGGCGTTGACAGCGGCAGCACGACGGACCAAAGCGTCCGGTACTCGTTTGCTCCATCCAGCTGCGCCGATTCGATTAACGCCGGCGGCACGGTCGTCTGGAAGAACGTTCGCATCATCATAATATAGAAACCATTCGTGAGCAGTCCCGGTACGATAAGCGCCCAAATCGAGTTCTTAAAATCGAGCAATTGTGCGTACACTAGGTACGAGGGGACGAGCCCCCCATGGAACAGCATGGTAAAGAAGATAATGAACATAAGCAGATTTCGGTGCGGCGTTTCTCTTCTGGATAGCGGATAAGCCAGCAATATCGTAATGGCCAACCCGGCCGCAGTACCGACGACCGTAACAAATACCGTTACCCCGTAAGCTCTGGCGATGTCTGAGCCTCTGTTCAACAAATATTCGTAAGCCGACGTACTGAACACTTGAGGAATGAAAGAATAACCGTGAGCTGTAATCGCATTCTGATCCGTCAAGGATGCCGAAATGAGCAGCAAGAACGGAATGAGACAAAGCGCAGCGAATAGAAACATCGAAATATGGCTAAACCAGGTTAGAAATCTGTCTTCGTTTTTCATATCAGGACCTCCTTAGAACAGTGCATTATCTTTGTTTGAACGCCTTACTACAAGATTTGCCACGATGACGAGGATAAAGCCGACGATAGATTGATAGACGCCTGCCGCTGTGGACATACCGATGTCGCCTGAGCCCATCAGTCCTCTGAAGACATAAGTGTCGATCGTGGAAGTTGTTTCGAACAGTGCCCCGGAGTTCATCGGAACCTGATAGAACAACCCGAAGTCAGAGTAGAAAATTCTTCCGATATTTAGCAGCGTCAACATGGTGATGACCGGTACAATAATCGGCAGCGTGATGTGACGAATTTGCTGCCAACGGGTAGCGCCGTCAAGTCTAGCCGCCTCGTAATATTCTTCTTCAATGCCAAGCAGTGCTGCGAAGTATACGATACTGGAATACCCGACACTCTTCCAGAAATGGACCAAAGTCAGAATCCAAGGCCAATACTTCGTTTCCGTATACCACGAAATCCCCTCCTCGATGCCGAGCCATGGCAGCACCGTCTTGTTAAGGAACCCCGTGTCCGGGCTTAAGAAAGCGAATCCGAGATAACCGACGATAACCATGGAGATCAGATGCGGCAGCGTGATGATGCTTTGGTACGCCTTCACCAGCACCTTGCTTTTGATTTCGTTCAGCAGAATCGCAGCGGCCAACGAAAGCACAGTTCCTAGAATAATGAACACAAGGTTGTAGAGAATCGTATTGCGCGTGATGATATACGCATCGGTAGTCTTGAATAAGTACTCGAAGTTGGCGAATCCAACCCAATCACTCTGCAGAATACCTTTGGCAAAGTTCACGTCCTTAAATGCGATGACGATCCCTAGCATTGGGAGATAGTTGTTGATCAAAATGTAAAGAAGACCTGGAATCATCATAATCAGAAGCGGCGCATATTTCCGATATTGGGTTTTCCTTTTCAATGGTTTCTTTGCGGCTTGCCTAGCATTTACCGAGGAGGCTTGTGCCATAGTCGTTCCCCTTCCTGTTCATCTGTTTTCTATTTCTGACTATCCTTATCATAAGGGATGACCGCATGGCCAACTAACGGAATGACGACTTTTTCGATAACGGTTTGACGACTTCTCCCCGCTTAATTTTGAAGCCGGATCCTCTCTAAGGATCCGGCTTCAACCGCTCTTATATTGAATTATCCCTTGCGATGCTTCCGAGATGATACGCACTCGGTTTCGGCTTACGTTCTTGCGTTGAACGGTCCACTTCGATCAATCCGAACGTCTTCGAGTAACCGAGCTGCCATTCGAAGTTATCGAGCAGAGACCAGTGCATATAACCAATGACTCGAATTCCGTCCGAGATACAAGCTTGTACGCCTTTCAACGCTTGATCGATAAATGCAATGCGGCGCTCGTCGTTGTCCGTCCCGATCCCGTTTTCTGTGATCATAATCGGCTGTTTCAGATGCTTGGAGACGAAACGAACGGCTCCCCCAAGCGCTTCCGGATAATACTCGTTCCCCATCTGGGTCTTCTCGGCATCTGCGGGAACCGGCAGAAGACCATCCGGCCCGTATACCATACGGGTATAATTTTGCAAACCGAAGAAATCGTCGTCTTCTAGATACGGAAGAAACTGCAGGAATTCTTCATGATAAGCTTCAGCAGCCAGCTCTTCTCCGCCTGCGATCGATTGAATGTCATACAGCGACAAAGACAGTCCAATCCGAGTATTCGGACTCACCTGACGAATCGCGCTTCTCGCCTCCGTATGCGACTTGAAGATAACTTCCAGCCCTTTATCCGTACGAGCACCGAGGAAAGAGTGCACCTCTTGCGGATGGACGCCGAATGCTTGCCCCAGTGCCATGAAATACTTCTGCATCTGGCTCATATTATCCGTATTAATTCCGACCTGCGCTTGGCCTCCTCCGGCTTGATGCCGCTTTATGATTTTCGTAATTCCAATGGAGATATTCGCTTCATTGATCGTGCAAACAAAAGGAATCAATTCGCCTAATTCCTTCATGACATGGGCACTATAACGGGCAAAACGGGCAGGCGTCTCCGCCGATTCCCATCCGCCCGCGCGAATGAGCCATTGCGGCGTTGTGAAATGGTGCAAGGTGACAATCGGCGTTACATTCGAGCTTTTGCAAGCCAACAATACGCCCCGATAATGCTCAATGGCTGCCGGATCGAAACGCCCTTCTTCCGGCTCAATCCTCGCCCATTCGATGGAGAACCTGTACGAATTCAATCCGAACGAGGAGAGCAGCGCAATGTCTTCCTTGAACAGCCGATAGTGGTCTACGGCGCTGCCCGAACGCTCCTTAAAAATCGATCCCTCCAAATTTTCCATGAGCCAGAAATCGGAGTGGGTATTATTTCCTTCCACCTGGTGGGCGGCCGTCGAGGCCCCCCAATAGAAATCGTCGGGAAAACGACTTATCATATTGAATTGCTCCTCTCAAGTTTTGTCTATACTCTCTCATTCATTCTATTCAATTCCCGTAGGGCCAACTAACGTCATCGCGACTAATCCGCTAACGTTTTCACGACTTCTTAAGCCGAGACGTCATTCCGGCAAAAAAATTCCCGCTCCGTGAAGAGAGGGAATCGACGTTACTCGCTAAGATAATGCCATGATCGTGAAAAAGTCCATCGGTTTATCTTCCAAAGGGACATAATCGAAATAGTCGAAATGAGCCGGTTCATGAGCGCTTGTCCCATTCCCGGTCGCATACATCGCGAAGAACACCCCTGTAAATCCGCCCGCGACTTCCTTGGAGAGGAAAGCCGTCTCGCCCTTGCCTATTACAACGGGTTCCTTACCGGGAGCAGCGTACGTAAACGTATACAACACTTCGTTCGCTTGTATGCCGAGAATGACCGTCGGTTCGGAGTAATCCACTTCCGCTTCGAGCAGCGACATGCTTCCGACACGGCGCCTTAGGATAAGCTTAGGCTTACCGCCCTTGATCGTTTTGGCAACTTCGTAATGGAATTTTTCGTTCATGAATACGGTTAGTCCGGCCTCTTCGCCTTCCTCCGACGGTTGAAACTCTATCAGGGTCTTGATCTCGCAATTTTTATGCTGCTGTCTGCGGCCGACGAACGTCGGCGACTCTTTGTCGTTCAAGGTGCAAGCCTGCCCCCTGAGCGTCAACCATCCTGCCCGGTCTGTCAGAGACCACGAATCCGGGACGGGGTTCCGGTAGAAATTCCAAGCCGGCTGTAGCTTGTCCGAATCAAAATCATCCCGGCTTACCCACTCAATCGGCTCTCCTAGCGACAAGCTTCCGGCATCGTGCTCAAGCTCGGCTCTGCCATGATTGCCGACAACCGGCCAACCTTCTTCGTTCCAAGTGACGGGCGCCAGATTCGTCTCACGACCCAGGATATGGCGTTTCGCGTTAGCGACCGGCCGGATGCCTAGAAACACGCACCACCAGCTGCCGTCTGCAGCTTGAACGAGATCGGCATGTCCAGTTGCCTGAATCGGCTTCGGCGTACTTCGATTGGAGAGGATCGGGTTCGCCGGATTGCTCTCGAACGGACCGTACGGGCAGCGGCTCCGCGCGATCGTTTCCATGTGTCCGTATTCCGTTCCGCCCTCAGCTACCATGAGATAATACCACCCGTTGATCCGATATAGATGCGGACCTTCGGGATGGCTTCCGCCCGTACCTTCCCATATCAACCGCCGCTCACTTAATAATGTCCCGCTTGCGATATCGATCTCCGCTTGATAAATACCTACGCTTTCCCCATAAAAGTTAGCCGTGCCCGTCAAATACACTTTGCCATCTTCATCGAAGAACAATGACGGATCTACGCCACCCCAGCCTTCAAGGTAGATCGGCTCAGACCAAGGCCCTTCCGGATGTTCTGCCCACACATAGAAGCTTTTCTGGATGGAAATGTTCGTCGTAATGACGTAGAAGCGCCCGTCGTGATAACGAATCGTTGGCGCATAAATCCCTTGAGAATATCCCGGCGGAAGCATACCCTTAAGCGGCAACTGGCTTTCTCGCGTCAACACATGCCCCAACTGACGCCAGTTCACCAAGTCCTTGCTATGGAAAATCGGAATGCCCGGAAAATAATCGAAGGAGCTCGTAACCAGATAGTAATCTTCTCCGACTCTGCAAACGCTGGGATCGGGATGGAAGCCCGGGATAACAGGATTTTTGAATGTTGCCATAGCTTATTCCCCCTATTTATTTCTTAATTATGTTCAGTTCCTTGTTAATAATGGAAAGCAGCTCAATTGGAATCCTTAATGACGATATTTTGGATATCTTTTCAATGGACATGACCGCCTTCATAGGAGCAAATTTGGGATTTTCGGCCATATCCCCGAAATATTTCACAAATACCGCATTAGCCTCCTCATTGCGGCAAAGCTCTTCTATCGTATCGAAAGTAGAATAATAACCGTCACGGAGATTGACCTCTTGAACATTGGAGAGATCAAATTTCTCGAACCAATTCACGACATGATTATTTTGTTCCTGTGCGACATACGTATAACTTTTGTCTATTTCCGTCACATAGTTAAGGATCATTTCATTGGTATAGACATTCCCGTTTCCGTCGGTACCTTCAACCCTTATTCGATTTTCTCCAATAGACAAGGAGACGGCTTGTAACACCTTGACGGGCTCACTCGTCTTGATTTCGTCAAGCAGAACATCGTTATTGTAAACCTTCAGGCTGGACAGATTGGATAAAATAACGATGTCATTTCGCGCTTCATGACGATTGACGAATCGACGACCGGCTAAGTGAACGAATGGAGCTTTGGACCAGTAAGCTTTATAAAGATAGTAAGCATCCTTCTTTAATTTTCGGTCAATCGTTACGAGCCCCTTCATGTTTTTCCCTCGATTGCCGCCTTCGTTTCTGCTCGCGCTGCCGAAATCGAACATATTCCACACATATCCGCCCATAACAAATGATCGATCCTGGATGGTTTTAATGGCATTATGATGGAATACAACCTGATATTCTTCCGAATAATCTTTCACTTTCGGAGAATAAGAATGGAATCTCGGATTCGCATCCACGCCATACTCCGATACGAGAACTGGCACATGAGGTTTAATGCGGTGAAATTCATCCAGACGTTTGCCTAAACCATTCAATTCACCGTAATACCAGCCGTAATATAAGTTATAACCGACCATATTGGTTAAATCATGAATCAAATTATCGTTTTCAACCGAATAGATGTTGGCTTGAGCGGATAAACGATTGGGATCCAGTTGCTTCACCATGGCATGGAGCTGCCTGATCGTTTCATAGGTTTTCTCGTTTTCAACGGCAATCGTGATCTCGTTTTGCACGCCCCAACAATAGATCGAACAATGATTATAGGCTTGCTTAATGAGCCTTTCCAATTGTTCCTTTGCATTTCGGTTTTCCGGGTCTTCAGAAGAAGGCGTGCTGATAAACGGAATTTCAGCCCATACTAACATCCCGCTTTTATCGCACAACTTGTAAAAATAATCATCATGCTGATAATGAGCAAGACGAATGCTGTTGGCCCCCATTTCCCGGATGATGGCCATATCCTCTTCCATCTGCTCTCGTGTAACGGCGTTGCCTACGCCGGCATAATCTTGATGGCGACTGACCCCTTTAAGCTTGAGCGGCTTTCCGTTTAGAAGCACCCCTCGATCCGATGTAACTTCAACGGTCCTAAACCCGACCTCAAGGTGGCGTAAATCGTAGATTTGTCCTTCGATTGTGACGGAAATGGAGGCGGTATACAGATACGGATTGTCAACGCCATCCCACAGAACGGGATTTCCAATCGTATCCACGATGGTAAATGGTTGTGTATCCTCGACCTCAATCTCTGTGCGGGTTTCAAGTGCTAAATTTCCATCCTGATCCAGAAGTTGCACCTGAATCGTCCCTTGGACCCTTGTTGAGGACTCATTGACCATTGTCCCGCGAATCTCGAGTTCGAATGAATCATTGCTTATCTTCTTGGGAGTCAAATAGACGCCATCTCGACTAAGATCCTCTACGTCAAAGTGTACATCCTCCATCACGAGAAGCTTAACTTCTCGGTATAAACCGCCGTAAAACGTGAAGTCCGCCATTAATGGGAATACATCGGGTGAATGTCGATTATCCACGGCAACGGAAATCAGATTTTGTCCAACCTTCAAGTATGGATGCAAGGGTACTCGGAACATGGCATAACCACATCGGCTTTCCCCGGCTAGTTGGCCATTGATATAGACCTTTCCCATATTCCCCGCTGCACCAATCTCGAGGTATAATCGTTTGGCCAGCAATTCCGAAGAGATGTCCAGCTTATGTTGGTACCAGCATTGCCCCCGAAAGTATTCTTCTCGCTCCCCTTGCCCATCCGTATCATTCCAAGTATGAGGCAAAGCAACACATTCTCCCTCATGAATGGGCTCCAGTTCATAAGAGGAGTGATTGTTTGGAGTAAATATCCAATTTTCATTCAAATTGATGATCTGCAACATATTTAAATCCCTCACTTCGTTAGAGATTCGGTATCGTAATAGCATGCAGGGCCTAATGAATGACGCTTCGAGCGACGCATCGATCCGATTAATTTGCTTCAGATCGATGCGCCCAAGCGTTCCATTAAGCCCTGCGATGCCTTAGTGGTAGAACTTATTATTTGTTCGATGCCGCCCACTCGTCCAGCTGCTTTTGCTTTTCTGCGATGACTTTATCAATCCCTGACGACTTAAGCTTCTCTCTGAGCTCTGGAAGTTTGTCTGCCGGATCGAAGGTTCCCGACTCCAGGGCCTTTCTATATTGTTCTACTACATTATTGAGAGCTGTAATTTCGTTCTTGACCGGCTCCGAGTTAAATGCGAAGCCAAGCGCTTTCGATTTTATAGCTTTTTGATTCGCTTCCGCCGTTAGTTCCCATACATTCGGCAAGTCAGTCGTCCGAATATAGCCGATGGATTGGTTAGGGACCATCCATGTTTGAAGGGAATACCCTACCGTCGTCGCTTCGACGCCTTCCGGATAATCAATCGTGGTATCCGACGCCTTCACATAGTGTTTACCTTCAATACCCCATAAGAACAAATTGGATAGATCCTTATCCGAATACATGAGGTCCAGGAACATCATCGTTCTTTCAGGATTTTTGGAATTGTTGGAGATTGCCCACAATCCCGCCGTTGCATCGGATGTTGTCGCATAAGTGTTCGACGATATCGGTACAGCGATGAGTTCTTTGCCTACTGCTGCGCTTTGTACTTCCGCTCCTCCGACCTTAAGGCCGTCGAAGTAAGCAAAGGCTTTGCCCGCCTTCACCATTTCCGTACCGTTGATTTGGCTTGTAGCCGCGTCTTTGTTGATATATCCAGCCTTAAACCAGCTGTGCATTTTATTCAAATAGTCTTCGTACTCTTTGGACTCAAATACGTTTTCAACCTTAAGCCCATTGTCGAATCCAGGCAAAACGCCAAATCGATTGCCCAGTCTGTCATAATCACCATACTTATCCGAAGGAACGGATAACCCTACCGCAAACGGTACAATACCGGGCTCGTTTTCCTTAATCGTCTTAAATACCTGATCCAGGTCATCGAGTCCTTTGATGGAGGCTACATCGATCTTATGTTTGTCCACCAGTGCTTTATCCATGAGGATCGAATTTGTTCCGGTTGTATAGTCTTTGTACACAGGTACTCCGTAAGTTTCACCTTTAAGCTTGGCGCTTGCCAAATATTCCGGACCAATCGCCTGTTTGATGCCCGCGCCGTATTGATCCAAGAGACCGTCCAGCGGAATAATTTTTCCTGCTGCCATATCGGCGCTGTAGCCCTGTCCAAATTCGAACAACAGGTCCAGCTTCTCGCCGCTGGATGACATCAAATTCATTTGTTGTGTCCATGTGCCTATGCTGATAGGCAAAATTTTGACGGTTGCGTTAATTTTCACTTTCGTGATTTTACTCATTTCTTCTTGAACCAACGCAAGATCTGCCGGCGTTGCTCCAATGATCGGCAACGCAAGCGTGATTTCGAAAGGATCTTTCGTTGCTTCGTCCAAACTAGCGCCGGGCTCCTGCGTACTCGACGGGGCGTTTGTTGCAGCGTTCTCTCCGTTGTTAGACGACGAGCACGCGCTGATCAACCCCATCAACATGACCGCTGCAAGTGTCAAAACGACAAATCTCAATTTCTTTCTCATTGCAATCCCCCTCATTTAACTTTAACTTACACCTTCATCGTATCGTTATGCCCCTAGTGCCAACTAACACTTTGACGACTTTTCTGATAACGCTTTCGCGACTTGTTTGGTCACTCTATGTGTTCATTCATGAATTTTGCGCTAAGCTGCAACGATTGGATCGGAGAATCATCTACCCAGTTCGTATGGGATTCCAAGATAACAGCCTGCACGCCGTAATTTATCGCCGTATTCATAAGCGCTTCTAGATTCATATTGCCGTAGCCCAATTCCATGCTGCCCGACTCTATAATTGAAGCGGTTGGGCCATTGACGCGGAAGCCCCGGTCATTGATATGATAAAGTTTCATTCTGCTGCCAAGACTATTCATAAGAGCCAAAGCATCGTATCCGGCTTCAGTTGGCCAATAGGAATCGAACTCGAAATTCACATAACTTGGATCCGTTTGTTCGATGAGCACTTGAAACGCGGTCTTCTCCGCATCGACTTTACGCAGCTCGCAATTGTGATTATGATACAGCAGGCGGAGACCTTCCTTCTCAAGCATTCTACCCGCATGATTCAGTCTTTCCGCAAGGTTAACCACGGCTTGTTTGTCTGAATAATCGAAGCTCCTCAATCCCGTAACGATAATCGTATCCGTTCCGTATTCTTGGGCATCAGCGACGATGCTCGCCGTTAACATAAGGATCATATCCAGATCTTCATGAAGGCCCACGACCTCCAGCCCGGATTGTTTAATCAATGTTTTCCAGTCGAGTTCAGCGCTGCTTTCCAGTTCAATGCCTGCGGCTTTCGCCATCTCAATCGCGGCCTTCGGCAAAGGTCTAACGAGAAAACCGCATAGCTCGATGCCATCGTATCCTGCATCCTTTATTGCCTTAAGCGTATCTTGGGCCTGTTGTTCCGTTCCAACTACCGATCTAATTTGAAACTGCTGTACAGCCTTAAGGACCATTACAACCCCTCTCCCTTCATCTCAAGTAACGAAATGGTAAAGCGATATTCGCCGCTTCCAGCCGTGAACAGGATTCTGCCATCTTCGTAACGCGCATCTGGGAAATCCTCGAATCCGCTCTTCAGGTCGTCTTGATTGCCCGGAAGCATGATCGTCGCCGTCGTATTGGCCGGCACTTCAAAATGATAGGCGATCCCTTGTCCCGTCTTTTCCCAGCTCGATTGAATAGTCCCGTAGAGGGATTCGAACGTAGCGGACGCTTGCGTAAGCGTTCCCCCATGCAATGGTTTCAAAACAAAGTGCTTATAGCCCGGCGCGTCCCAAACCGGACGGATTCCGGCTATGCCCGCGAAGAGAAAATCGCATACAGCTCCGTACGAATAATGGTTAAGCGATCCCGAGAACTCACCGTCAGACTTCATTCCTCGCCAGCTTTCCCAGATCGTCGTCGCTCCCTTGCTGACGGCATATAGCCACGACGGACACGATTCTTGCTCCAACAACCGGAATGCGATATCCGCATGTCCGGAATCCGCCAACACATGGAGAATGAACGGCGTCGACAGGAAACCCGTGTTCAGGTGAAAGTCTTGCTCCGTGACCAGCTGCGCAAGTCTGTCGGCAACAGCTTGTTTGTTATCGTCATCCGCTAAGCCGAATGCAAGCGTACGGACATTCGGCGCTTGCCTGCCGTCTAGAATTTGACCTTCTTCCTTAATAAAATACCGATTGTACACGCGCTTGATTTTGCCGTAGAGCTCCCGGTACTTCGCTTCCTCTTCAGCTTTTCCAAGCACTTGCGCCATTTCCGCCAGCAGCCTGGTGGAATAAGCAAAATAAGCCGTCGAAACATCAGGGAAGCATCCGCCTGTTTTCGTCAATACCGCAGCCAGATCCGTGAATTCCGTGTCGGTTTCCAGCCACTCTCCCCAATGGAACTTCGTATCCCACACATAATTCGCGTCAAGCTCCCCATCCGTATAATTTTGATAAACTGGGGTATCTTTAAATCGTTGATTCGATTCTTTCGCGTTTGAGGCCATATAATCCACCCACGCCTTCGCGGAATCGAACTGTTTCTCCAGAATCGTCTTGTCGCCATAGCATAGGTACATGGTCCACGGGATAATGACGGCCGCATCTCCCCAACCCGAAGAACCGTCAAGCATGCTGGCTACTCCAGGCTTGCGAAACGCCATCATCGGATTTGTGCTTGTCTTGGAAAGCCGCTCCCATTCGGCTAAGTTGTGGTAGCCGATTACAGTGGGTACCGTGCTTGCGACCGATCCGTCGGGGAACTGCTCGACTGCCAGATCGGCCATCCACTTTTCGAAGAAAGGATACACATTCAAGAAATCGGACGACGTTCTGGAATAGACCTGCGCATCCCCCGTCCATCCAGCCCTCTCCCGTGTCGGGCAGTCGGTAGGAACCTCCATAAAGTTGCCCTTCTGGCTCCATATGGAGTTGGATACGAGCTGATTGATCAACGGATGCGAGCAGTTGAACCCGCCCGTTTCTTCCATATCGGAATAGACAGCGACCGCCGTAAAGTTCTGCGGATCGATTGTACCCGGGTAATTTTTCAGCAGGACATAACGGAAGCCGAAGATGGCAAACCGAGGACGATAGCTTTCCACTCCGTTGCCCGCTAAAATGTAATGAACCTCTTGGAAATCCTCCAATTCTCCATGCCCCGTAAGATTTTGCAACGTGAAGTTTCCGTCCTTATCCAACGCTTCTCCATGGATGAGAACGACCTCCGTCCCCGTGTCTCCTTGAACCTGCATATCGACCCAGCCGGCGATATTTTGCCCGAAGTCCAGTACCGTTTCTCCGTTCGGCGTCTGCAGCACTTTAGGCGTGAAACGTTCTTTCGTTCTTACCGGCACGCTGTTCGTACCGATTAAGTTGTCGTATCCATCCTCCGTGACGGCAACCTGCTCCCATGCGGAATCATCATACCCGGTCTTGTTCCATCCTTCGATATCGATCGTGGCGTCGTAGACCTCTCCCGCCTTCATATCCGTCTTCAGCAACGGTCCGCGGGACGTCTTGAAGGAGTCGTCACTGGCGATGATTTCGCGACTCCCGTCCTCGTAGGTCAACACCAGTTGTCCTAAAAAGGCTACCTTATAACCGAAGTTGTTTTTCAGGCTTGCCCCGCCGGTGGTGCCTCTCCACCAACCGTCCCCGAGAATAAACCCTAGCGCATTCGTACCTTCGCGCAGAAGGCGAGTTACATCGTACGTTTGGACCTGCAGCCTCTTGTGATAGGAGGTGAATCCCGGCGTAAACAAGTGGTCCGTACCCTCGATCCCGTTCAAATAAAAGCTGTACAATCCTTTCGCCGTCAGATAGGCTCTAGCCGAGACAAGACCCTTCTTCACGTCAAACTCTTTGCGGATATACGGCGCCGGTTTATAGGCGTCGATGTCTACCGCTTTCTCTGGTTCGATCCAACGAGCCTTCCAATCCGAAGGGTGAAAAAGTCCGGTTTCAAAATACACCGGCTCGCTGAACGGCGATTCCTCTCCATTATTGTTCCATACCTTGACCCGCCAATATATGCGCTGCATCGATTTCAATTCGGGACCGGCGTACAAGACATGCTGCGATTGGCTCGTCTCCATTTTCCCGCTGTCCCACGTCACGTCAGCGAAACTTTTGGTTGCGGATGCTTGCAGCTGATATGCGCATTGTAGCACATTTTTTCCTTTGCTTTTAAGCTTCCAACCCAGACGCGGCTTGACCGAATCCAACCCCAAGGGATTATCCAGATATTCCGTTCGCAAAGACACGGCTTCCAACATATTTAGTAACCTCCTATATCATTTCCGTTGTAGTTTCTTCCCCTTTTCACGATAACATTTCGGGAAAAATCAGACTAACACTTAGCCGACTTTTTAGATGTTGTTATCACGACCAAAAAAGTCGTGAAAATTCCATCCGTAAAGTCGTAAAAACGTTAGAGAAACAACCCGGATTGTTTTATGGTGAAGGTGACAGGTAATCGTTCAAATAGGAGGATAATAGATGACAGATTTTTCTAGTGTAAAAGGCAAAGTTGCTATTATAACGGGTGCTGCCGACGGCATCGGCAAAGCGATCGCATTGTGTTATGCAGAGAATGGCATGAAGGTCGTTGTATCCGATATCAATGCCGACAAGGGATCGAAGTTCGCTGAGGAGATTCGAGCTGCTGGCGGAGAGGCAGTTTTCTTCAAAGCGGATGTAAGCAAAGAAGATGAAGTAAAATGGCTCGTCGATTTCGCTGTCGCGACGTACGGTCGATTAGATGGCCTCGTGAATAATGCCGGAATTGCAGCCGAGAGTAGACCTACGCATGAATTCTCGGTGGCTGAGTTCGATAAATTAATGGCGATCGACTTACGCGGCGTCTTCCTGGGAATAAAGTTTGCTGTCGAAGCTATTCTGAAAACCAAGTCGACCAGCGGGTTCATTATTAACGTTGCTTCCCAAGCAGGAATATTGGGAAACAGCTCCATGGCTACTTATGCTTCCGCTAAGCATGGCGTGGTCGGTCTAACGAAGAGCGCCGCCCTCGACTATGCGGCGTACAACATCTCAATCAATGCGATATGTCCGGGGACGTTCCGAACCTCCATCTGGGGACAAGCACCTGAGGAAGTCGTCTCTCAATACGCGAAGATCCTGTCCCCGAACGGAAGGCTTGGCGACCCTAAAGAAATCGGTCATTTGGCCTTGTTCTTAGCCTCTGACTTGGCGCGTTACATCAGCGGTTCCGCTATTGTGATCGATGCCGGCTCTCACGCGGGCAAGGTGACCCCCGTCAAATGGGCTCATCCGGAAATTTTGGAGTAACTCTATTTTTTCCCAAAAGAAATAACTTCCTTTGAAAGTCTGAAAGGAAGTTATTTCTTTTACGCTCATACGAGAACAAGGCGCGTAACGCCCTGTTCTCGCTGCTGAATTACTCAACCGCCTTGTATACTTCGCCTTCGGTTATCCCTACTTCATTGAAGCTATCCACTCTTACATAAACCGGTTCGCCTTTGATCAACGCTTTAATGGTAAGCTGGTTGACACCGAATACCATATGACTGTGATACAGCTTATCCGGCGCATACCCCCAAAGCACGTTGTATCCGACGGCATCGTCAAGTTGATTCCACGTTACGGATAGATCCAGTTCGCTTAAGAGTTCTGTTTCGACAGCGATTGCTTGTTTCGGCTGCTCTCCTTGTCCGATCCCAAACACTCTAAGACCGGAAATGCATGCTGACTGGTTATAAGGAAGTTCCTTAACCGTCAATCTAATAAACCTGGCCTTGAATCCCTCTTCCTTGACGATCAGATCATGCGCCAAATCGGTTGCAGCTTCCGATTTATCTTCGATCACGAAATAGGTGTTGCCGCCCGTCGAGCCCTCTAGAAGCCACCTTGTAACATGCTTCCGCTCGTCAATGTATCTTCTTATTTCTCCGACTTGCTTTAGAGATGCTCCCTCAGGAAGCGGAAGGTCCATCTGATCATCCGCAAAATTAATTTGTACAGCGTGTACGTTGCATACATGCTTCAGATCGACTTCAAGCCATTCACCGGAACCATTAGACTTCGCTTTCCACCACGTTTGAACATTCTCGTCCGTAGCCTTCGAAGCATCTTTTCCATCTTCACATGAAGACGTCTTGGCCGGCTTGTCATAGGAGAGAAGCATCCACTCCGGATTGTTCCACGGATTCATGGCAGCTTGGTCGATCCGAATCGGCCAGTCGCCATAGCGTTGATTGCAAAATAATTCCCCGTCTTGATCGAAACCCGCCGGCCATAACCCAATCCGTCTTTCAAAAATATGGTTGACGCTGACTCTCATCGTCGAAGCATGCCATACGTTTCCGTGCTCATCTTCCATGGTCGATCCATGTCCTGCTCCTGGAAGAAAACCTCCGGGCTTATACGAGTACGGATTATTTTTCGCTTGAGTAAACGGCCCGAGCGGATTGTCCGAAATGTAGACCCCGTCCGCATAAACGTTATATTGCGTCCCGGGTGCGGAATACTGGAGATAATATTTGCCATTATGCTTATCCATCCACGCCCCCTCGATATATGGATCTTCATTCCCGAGAGACTTCCTGATGGTTTGCAAGAACTCCTCCGTCACGCCGGGATTCATTTTCGCGTAGTTTTTAACGATCTCCTCGACCTGTTCCGGCGGTCTGGGTACGTGATTTTCGCCATTTCTTTCATAGCCGATAACCGCAGTATTGCCCTGCACGAGGGCGATCGGTTCCCCATTGGGCTTCATATCCTCTGGATTGAGTTCAACGCCGTAAAGCGGCGTGACATTGGAGCATCCCCAGTAGAAATAAACCCTGCCGTCGTCATCCAAGAACAGATTCGGGTCCCAGAAGGGAAACGTCCCTTCGATTTCTTCAAACGCGCCGTTAATCGGATCTTTCGTTCTGTAGAAGGAACAGTTCTTGGATTTACTCGATGCGGAAAAATAAACATATTCTCCGATGACCCGAACATCCGGGGCATAGTCGTAAACCGGCACATCCTTCAGCGGGTGGAAGGTCCAATCGGTCAAATTGTCGCTGACAAGAAACCCTGCCGTCATCGAAGGAAACAGATAATATTGGCCTTTGAACAAAATCATTGAAGGATCCGCGGCTTCCCTATAAGTGACGTTAAGCCCTCTTGAATCGGTGAATTGATATTTGTATTCCATATTGATCGGGTTGCACATATACGTCATTCTCGTTCGCTCCTCTTCAGATCGCTACTTTTTCGTTAAATTGGCTATCATACAAATCCGCGTAAAAACCTCTTTGTTCCAACAATTCAAGGTGGTTGCCCCGTTCCACAATCTCTCCGTTATTCATGACGAGGATCAGATCGGCATCCCGGATCGTGGACAGCCGGTGAGCAATGACGAAACTCGTTCTGCCGGCCATTAATTCCTTCATCGCATTTTGAATATTCATCTCTGTCCGAGTGTCGACGCTGCTCGTCGCTTCGTCGAGGATCAGGACGGTCGGGTCGGCGAGGATCGCCCGGGCGATCGTTAGTAATTGTTTTTGTCCTTGCGAAATATTCGAGGCGTCTTCTCCCAGCAACGTATCGTAGCCTTCCGACAGCTTGCGGATAAAATCGTCCGCGTAAGCACTTCTGGCGGCACGGACGATGTCCTCTTCCGTCGCTCCTGTGCGTCCGTAGGCGATATTGTCCCGGATCGTTCCGTTAAACAGCCACGTATCCTGAGTGACCATGCCGTATCGGCTTCGGACTTGCTCCCGGCTCATGTCCTTGTAATCGACGCCGCCTAGCAGGATGCTCCCTTCGTCGACCTCGTAAAATCGCATTAACACGTTAATCAGCGTGGTTTTGCCCGCACCCGTCGGTCCGACGATGGCGATGGTCTGGCCTTCCTTCACGTCAAGATCGAATCCGCGAAGGATCGGCTTGGCTTTCTCGTAACCGAAGCTGACGTTCCGGAAGCTAACGCTCCCCTCGATTTTGTCGGCAGGGCCGATCGACGGCTCGCGTCGGTCTTCCTCTTCTTCATCTTCATCCAGAACTCGGAATACCCTCTCCGCGGAAGCGATCGCCGCCTGAATCAAATTCATGATGCCCGCCACCTGCATCAACGGATAATTGATCTGCTGCGTATATTGGATGAAGGCTTGAACATAGCCGATCCGCATATTCCCGTTTAACACGAGAACGCCGCCGACGATGGCGACCACTACGTAACCGATGTTGCCGACGAAAGTCATCAATGGCATCATGAGTCCGGAAACGAACTGCGCCTTCCTTCCGGCTTCATAGAGCTTCTGATTCATCTGATCGAAGGATCGGATTGCTTCTTCTTCGTACCCGTACGTTTTCACGACCCGATGGCCGCCGAACATCTCCTCGACATGTCCGTTCACGTTGCCTAATTCCGCTTGCTGACGAACGAAAAACTTCTTGGATTTTCCTGCTATCCATCTCATCGCGAATGCGCTGAGCGGCAAGGTGATACCGATCACGATCGTGAGCCACGGACTGATATAGAGCATCATCGCGACGATTCCAACGACGGTCAAGACCGAGCTCATGATTTGCGAGATCGCCTGTTGAAGAGAAGTATTGATGTTATCGACGTCGTTTACCGCCCTACTGAGCAAGTCGCCCTGGGAATGCCGGTCGAAATACCGAAGAGGCAAGCGCGACATTTTCTCTGTTACCTGTTGTCGCAAAGTCGCGGTTACCCGTTGGGCAACGCTTGCCAGGACGTACTGCTGCAAAAAGGAAAAGAACGAAGAAGCGGCATATAGTCCGATCATCCCGATTAGCCATTTCCCGAGCCAAGCGAAATCGACACCCGTGCCTTCCCTGTAACTGTCGAACAAGAAATTCGTCGCGTCCCCGAGCAACTTCGGGTTAACGACGCTGAATAGCGTGCCCGCAATAGCCGCGAACGCGACGAACGTCAATTTACCACGATGGGGCTTGAGGTATCCCATCAACCGCCGGAATGCGTTCTCATTGCTTCCTGTCATGCGCTCTCCTCCTCCTTAAGCTGAGAAGCAACGATTTCCCGATAAATACCGTTTGATGACAGCAATTGTTCGTGGGTTCCGATGCCGGCGATTTCTCCCTCGTGAAGCACGATAATCCGATCGGCGTCCTTCACCGTGCTGACGCGCTGGGCGACGATTAAGATCGTGGCATCCGCCGTGACCTGCTTCAACGCTTTCCTTAACTCGGCGTCCGTCTTGTAATCCAGCGCCGAAAAGCTATCATCGAACAAATAGATGGCGGGTTTTCTCGCGAGTGCTCTCGCGATCGACAACCGCTGCTTCTGGCCGCCTGAGAAATTAGCTCCTCCTTGCGCGGATTCTTCTTCCGAACCCTTCTCCTTTGAATGGACGAAATCCAAGGCTTGCGCAGTTCGGAGCGCTTCTTCCAGCTGTTCCGGCGATAGCCGATCTCGGCCGAATGCCACGTTATCTGCAATCGTCCCCCGGAATAAGAACGCTTTCTGGGTGACGTACCCGATGCGCGACCTGAGCGATCGCTGAGGTATATCCCGAATGTCCACACCATCGACGAGTATCGCACCGCTCTCTACGTCATATAAGCGAGGAATGAGTTGCAGCAGCGTCGTCTTGCCCGAACCCGTGCTCCCGATAATCGCCGTCGTTTCGCCCGGTCCGGCTTGAAAAGAAACCGATCGAAGAGCAGGATTCGCGGCTCCAGGATAACGAAAGGTGACCTCCGCGAATTCAATATGGCCCTTGATCTCGGTTGCAAGCTCGTTGCTCCCGGCGTCCGCGATCGTCGGTTCGAGCCGCAACACGTCGGCAATCCTATTGGCGGAGGCTTGTGCTCGCGGAATCATGACGAACATCATCGATAACATGATCAAAGCGACCATAATCATCATCGCGTATTGCAGGAATGCCATCAGGTTGCCGATTTGCATGTGCCCTTGGTCGATTCGAAATCCGCCGAACCAGACAATCGAAACATTCGTTAAACTCATCACCATGGTCATCGTGGGGAACAGATAAGCCATTATTTTGTTCACCTTGATGCCTGTGTCGCGATAATCTTCGTTCGCCTCGTTAAATCGCCCGCTCTCGTATTCCGTTCGGTTAAACGCGCGAATGACGAGCATGCCGCTTAACGTTTCGCGAATGATTAGATTCAAGCGATCCGTCTTCGACTGCAACAAACCGAATAAGGGAACGGCTTTTCGCATGATTATGAAAATGATTCCCGCCAATACCGGCAAAACGGCGATAAAAACCAAGGAAAGCATCGAATCCCGATAGAACGCTAGAATGATGCCCCCCAGAAGCATGATGGGCGCACGTGTCATCATCCCGAACAGCGCGTTGACAAAATCCTGCACTTGCCGGATGTCGTTCGTCGTTCGCGTCATCAGTGAAGCCGGTCCGAAAATTTCGAATTGTTGCAAGGAGAACTTCTGTATTTGGATGAACAAAGAGCGCCGCAAATCTTTGCCAAAACCGTGCGCGACTCCGGAAGAGAGGTAGTTCACGCCGACGGTGAGCGCCACCGCGAAGATGGAACAGAAGATCATCCACCCGCCGGTCTGAAAGACGTAATCCATATCCTCTTTCGCGATGCCGAAGTCCACCATGTTGGCCATCAGCGTAGGCAAATACAGTTCGAGCATGATCCCCGCAAACATCAGGATGAGAAGCGCCGCAATTGATTTCTTGTACGGCTTCAAATATCGCAATAATAAGGTCATGACCGCCCCTTCTCCGAATCGTATATTCGGGTATCGAGATATTCGATTGATTTCTGTAGCAGATTGGACAACATGCGGCTTTCCTCGGCTCCCAGATGCTCTGCCAACCCTTCGTAAAGCTTGCGAGAATATCGGAGAACATCTGAGGCTTGCTGTTTTCCCTTCTCGGTCAATGAAACCCGAACGACCCGACGGTCTATCGGATCTTTGGCGCGAACGATCAAATTCCGTTCGACCATGTCGTTCAACAGTTGGGATACAAACGGGGAAGTCACTCCCAAATACTCGCTAATCTCCATTACGCTCATACGGTCTTGCTCTCTTTCCATGAGGATCAACAACATCCGGGCTTCGTTTACTTTTTGGTTAAAAGTGTCTATGCGAGTTTCAATATTTTTGCGGTACAGATGCCCGAAAACCTTCATCAGCTCCAACGATTCGTGATCCATGTAACTCTCCTTTCACGATAATAATCGAATAGGTAAGTTACTTATTTATTCGATCTGATTTGATTGTAAAAAATCGCGCATTCCCGAACTAACACTTTGAAGACTTTTTCGCTATCACTATTACGACTTTTTGGAACGCTTGGAAAACAAAAAAACACCTATTCCCAGACCTATCCAGATCTTCTTTTTTTTCGTTCTTGCGCTATTTCTATTGCCTTATTTATTAGATATTTTCCTAGCCCTTGTTTATAATTACCTATTTTGGCATCGGTTCCTTGAACTGAACAAGAAACAAGATGAAAAATTAGTTTCCAACGCAATACTTTTGGTATCGTGTCAAAAACCAAATTTCACCACAATACGGTTATTTAAATCTGGCTAATCTTGCTGTCGTTATTTGGAACGAAGAGCAATGGGCAAATAATCTTCTCATAAGAAATTATTTAAGAGATAATCCAGATGTAGCCAAACATTACTCTGAAAATAAGCTCAAATCCATAATGAAAGGATATACTACATTACTTTCTTATTCGGATGAAAAAGTCGATTTCGTATACAATTTACTCGAACAAGCAAAGAAAAGCTATGAATAGGACTAACAGAACCGCTTATACTTCGGCGGTTCTGTCTCGACATATATAGCAACAATATTTAAGAAAACAGCCTTTACAGAATAAAAAGGGACTTCCCTAAAATCATATAGACTTTTGGAACAGCCCCGCATTAAGGTTTCTATGACATTATCATTGCCCCTACTTAAAATACAATGTATCCATTATTTACGATTCGAAACCGAAGTATTCTTGAGCGTTGTGATAACAAACATTTTGTACAATCGTGCCAAGGAAATCTACATTATTAGGATACTCGCCTTTGCTGACCCATTCTCCGAGCAGGTTACAAAGAATGCGCCGGAAATATTCATGGCGCGTAAAAGACAGAAAGCTACGTGAATCCGTCAGCATGCCAATGAAACGGCTTAAGAGCCCAAGTTCAGCAAGTGATTTCATCTGTGCGATCATACCCTCCTTCGTATCATTAAACCACCAGCCCGATCCAAATTGTATTTTGCCAGGAATACCATCCCCCTGAAAATTACCAATCATCGACCCAATCACATGATTATGTGATGGATTTAGTGAATAAAGAATTGTCTTTGGAAGCCCCCCCTCGCGTTGGATCGCATTCAATAAATAGGACAATGGTTTAGCTATGCTGCCATCGTTAACCGAATCATAACCAGCATCAGGACCAAGAATCTCAAATGCCTGTGTATTATTATTCCGAAGTACATTCATATGGTATTGCATCGCCCAGCCACGTTTTGCGTACAAATTACCTAAATAGACGAGAATAGCTGTTTTATATCGTTTCTCCTCTTCTGGGCTTACCTCGGCACCCGCAAGAGATTTTGCAAAAATCGCAGCCACTTCATCCTTAGTACCACCTATAAAGTGAACATCATTTAATCCATGATCAGAGACTCGGCAACCGACTGAATGAAAAAAATCCACTCTGTTTTCGATTGCCCTAAGCAGACTGTCATAGTCCGAAATAGCAATACCGGAAATTCGCTGCAAACTGCTGATCCAATCCAGAAAATGAATTCCATTAATATCTAGACATTTATCTGGACGGAAGGTTGGCAATACCTTTACATCAATTGTAGGATCATCCTTTATTTTTAAATGGTATTCTAGCGAATCCGTCGGATCATCCGTCGTACAGATTACATGTACATTGGACTTCCTAATAATATCCCTTGCGCCAAAATCCCCTTCAGTAAGCATCGTATTAACCCTATCCCAGATCAAAGGTGCAGTGTTACCATCGAGCAGTTCGTTGATATCGAAAAATCTCTTCAGTTCTAAATGTGTCCAGTGGTACATTGGATTACCAATCATGTATGGAACTGTTTTCGCATATGCAAAAAATTTATCATAGTCACTCGCATCTCCAGTTATCCGTTTTTCATCAATTCCATTTGATCTCATTACTCTCCATTTGTAATGATCCCCCGACAACCACACTTCCGTAATATTGCGATATTTCTTATTTTCATAAATCTCCTTTGGATTCAAATGGCAGTGATAATCGATGATAGGCATATGTTTTGCGTAATTATGATACAAAGTAACTGCTATCGGGGTCTCCAATAAAAAATGATCATCCATAAAAGCCTTCTCCACAGTCTTCCGCTCCTTTTGTTGTTAACCTAACCAGATTTCGAACAAACCTTCCGTTACCCCTAGATTGTACATGTAGAAAAGGCCGAATAAGAAACTCAACGTCCCCGCTAAACGTGTCAGGGAGATATTCAACCATCTATTTTGATAGCTATATACGAACGGAATGCCCAAAATTGTTGTAAATAGGAGCATTCCTATAATTGTTCCTAATCCGAATAAGAGAATATACAACGCACATTTCCAAATTGAAGATACCGTCGATAAGGTCAAGATCACCATCGCCGCGCTTCCAGCTAGTCCATGCACGAAGCCGATAAAAGTCACTTTCCATAATGAAGCTTTCGCTTCATTAGTGGTCGTTTTTGAGTTCAAGGCATTCTTCAAAATCAGATTCTTTGCTCCTAGATAGACCAACATAATCCCTACTAAAAATTCAAGTGACATCGCCCATTTCTCTGGCAAATCTCCTCTAAGCAGGACAAGAATCATACCGACCACGAATAGCGTCACTGTATGTCCGATTCCCCAAAAAACACCCGTTAATGTGGAGCGCCACAATTTCTTACTGTTCCCAACCATCGTGGACACAGCAATGATGTGATCAGGTTCAATGGCATGCTTAATGCCAAGAATAAATCCCACAGTTAAAGCAGATAGCAAACTAACAATCAAATTCTTCGCCTCCTAGAGGTTTATGCTCCTCTATACACTTAAACTTCTGCTCTGCGAATAGCGTCGTACACAGTCTTAAGTGGAATATCATACAACTTTGCGACTCGCTTGCATTCCTCATATTCCGGGGCCCATTGTACGACTACGCCGCCGTAAATACCTTTCTTCACTGTAATCGGTCCCCATTCCGTCTGCACGCTGACGAATACACGCTCTAAGCGATGGACCGATAATGGGTAATAACGAATGCCGAGTGTTGTTGTCTCCCTGAATAGTGTTTTTTTCATTTCGTCGATTTTATCATCGGAGCATAGCAACTGTAGAAGTGTGCCTGGTCTATTCTTTTTCATGTATATAGGCGTATAGTAAACATCGTTAGCCCCTTGTTCAAAGAGCAGATCCATAACGTAGCCAAGCCATTCGCCCGGCATATCATCCAAGTTAACTTCCATTTTTACCATGTTGTTATCAATATGCTCGTATGGCGGCGGTGATTGATTCCCCATGAGGCGAACTCCTCTTTATCTTCAGATCGTAATTTAATTATTCACCGATCATGACGCGCAGTACGTTAGGCTGTTCACGGAATGTTTTTGTTCCAGCTCCATAACCGATGGACTCTACACGGAGTGAAGGCATTGTACCAAAACTATCCGCGAGAACCGAAACGATTGCCGCCCCCGTCGGTGTTGTAAGCTCGGATCTAATATGCGACTGCTCAATGGGGATCCCCTTAAGCATTTCAAGTGTGGCCGGCGCAGGAACCGGATAGATACCGTGATCGATACGAATTTTGCCCATACCGGTCGGAACAGCTGAGCAAGCAACCTTCGAGATTTCTAACTGATGAATCAAAATGGCCGCCCCAACTATATCCACAATGGAGTCGACAGACCCGACCTCGTGGAAGTGAACGCGTTCTAAAGGAATTCCATGAATTTTGCCTTCTGCTTCTCCAATTTTCCGGAAAATCGTCAGTGCCGTTTCCTTGACCTTATTTTCCAAATCGGAATCCGCGATTAAGTGAACGATATCCTTATACGCTCGGTGATCATGGTGATGGTGATCATGGTCGTGACCGTGTTCGTGACTTTGATCGTGATCGTGATCGTGACCATGATCGTGACCATGATCGTGATCGTGACCGTGTTCGTGACCGTGTTCGTGACCGTGACCGTGACTGTGTGAATGCCTATGAATATGTTGTTTACTTGCATCCTTGTTCGGCTGATGCAGTAAAACTACATCAAATTTAACAGCTGTAATACCGTTCTTAATAATAGTCTCTCGCTTTAGCTCGTACTCATCGCCGATATGAAGCTTTTTCAGCTCCTGTTGAAGCAGTTGCATATCGCCGCCCGCGTCGAGCAGCGCTCCAATGAACATATCTCCGCTAATACCTGAAAAGCAGTCGATGTATAAGGTTTTCATACAGAGACTTCCCCTTTGTGAATGAGTTGATGGATAAGAGCGGCATTATAACCCCCTCCGAAACCATTATCAATATTGACCACGCTAATACCCGACGCGCAAGAATTGAGCATCGTCAACAGCGCTGACAGTCCGTTGAAGTTTGCACCGTAACCGACACTAGTCGGGACTGCTATTACTGGATGCGACACCAGGCCACCAACGACGCTCGCCAGCGCCCCTTCCATACCAGCAATAACAACGGAAACTGTTGCTTGCTGAATCTCCTCTGCGTGATATAGAAGACGATGAATGCCCGCAACACCTACGTCATAAATGCGGTGAACTTTACTCCCTAATACTTCTGCGGTGACAGCAGCCTCCTCAGCGACGCTTATATCGGATGTACCTGCTGCTATAACGGCAATGTATCCTTCGCGATCACTACTCGATTGATTGGATTTCTTCCAGTAGAGAAGCCGGGAAGTGTTGTCATACACGAAATCAGAGCAACAGCTTTGAATTAAATTCGCTTTCTCCGGTGTAATTCGGGTAATAAGCACCTCGTTGTTTTGCGCTTGCAGTGACGTTGCAATGCCGATAATCTGTTCCACAGATTTGTTCTCACCGTACACGATCTCGGGAAAACCCTGCCGCTTCTTTCTGTGATGATCAACCTTCGCAAAACCGAGGTTTTCGAAAGAAGCCAATAGCTTCGACGCTTCTTCGACGCTCATGCTTCCGCTATGCACCTGCTTTAAAATGTTTTCCAGCACGCATTTCACCTCTCCACGTTAAGAGTTGCTTAAAATAACGGTGCAATTAGGTTTGCCAATTCCTCATATCGCCCGTAAATCTCTTTATACTTCCTGCTGTTCTCTCCATTAGGAAGCACAGCTTCACCTAACGGAATATTGTTTTTAATATCCTCGAATCGCTGCTCGGCCCCAATCGCGACCAAAGCCGTCCAAGCTGCCCCCCACGCTGCGCTATGATGGTTCTCAGATACATAAATCTCCGTACTAAATACGTCTGCCATCATCTGTAGCCAGATTGGCGAACGGGCTAGCCCCCCGCTCACGTACATATGCTTAGGTGGTCCCGCCAGCTTCTCAAGCACCCGACCAATTTGATACAAGTTGAACGTAATGCCTTCCAGAACTGCTCTTACGTAATGCGCTTTCGTATGTGTCATCGTCAAACCGAAGAAATTACCTCTCGCTCTTTGATTCCAAAGTGGAGCCCGTTCGCCGTTAATATAGGGCAGGAATAGCAGCCCCTCTGCCCCCGGAGGTGATTGCTCTGCTTCGGCAAGGAAGCTTTCGTAACTGCCAGAGTCGTTAAGTAATTGCTTCAACCACTGTAGTGTAATGCCCCCATTATTCGTCGGCCCGCCAATAATATAGGAATCGCTCATAAAAGAATAACAAAACGTTTCCCCGCTTTGACTGACCTTCACTTCATGGGTGAATTGCCTAATTGCTCCGCTCGTGCCAACCGAGACAGCCACTTCTCCTGGCAGAAGAGCTCCTGTTCCAAGATTAGATAACTGACCATCGGCCGCCCCGATCACGAAAGTTATGGATTGAGAAAGTCCCATCCGATCTGCGATATCGACTTTAAGTTCTCCCAATACCGTCGTTGGAGGTACGATCTCAGACAGTTGTTCCTCAGCAATTCCAGCGAGCGCCAGCAATTCCTCATCCCATGTCAGCGAGGATGGATTGAACAATCCGGTAGCCGATGCCATCGAATAATCAATTATCCGTTTGCCAAACCAGCGATAGATGACATATTCCTTGATCGACATGAAGTAAGAGGCCTGACGGTACGCCTCATCCTGTACCTCTTTCATCCACATCAGCTTTATAAAAGGCGTCATAGGGTGGATGGGGGTTCCTGTTTTAGAATACAACCGGTTTCGTATCTCCTCCGTCATCTGTTCCACTTGCACTGTCCCTCGGCCATCCGCCCAAATGAATGCTGAGGATAAAGGTTGGCCTTGCTTGCTTACTGGCACAAGAGAGTGCATGGCAGCTGAAAAGCCGATCGCTTGTAGCTGATCGCTATCAATCGCAGCCTTGCTGATAACTTCCCTAACGACTTGAACCGCCTGCCGCTCAATCTCAGTGGCATCCTGCTGCACCCATCCCTGTTGAGGATATTCCGAATCAATCATTCTCTCTGCTTCAGCGACGAGATTCCCAATTCTATCGAAAAGACATGCTTTCACGCTTGTCGTCCCGATATCAAGTCCCATTACATAGGTTGACATGTGACTACCTTCCTTTTTCAATCAAGATAGATTCCACTTACAGGCCAAGTGATTTGTTCATGCTGCCGCTTCGATAGCCGAGAAGATCCAATGTAACGTATTTGTAGCCATATGCCTGTAAACGCTCAACAATTTCCTCGTGGTTGGACAGAATCGAAGCCATGTCACCGGGGTCTACCTCGATTCGAGCGATATCCTGATGCGTCCTCACACGTACTTGACGAATATGAAGCGATTTCAAATAGGCCTCTGCTCGTTGAACCTTTTGCAACTTCTCGTTTGTAATTGTCTCGCCATATGCAATCCTAGACGACAGACAGGCGAATGAAGGCTTATCCCAAGTAGGCAAACCAAATCCTTTGGATAAGGAACGAATTTCCTCCTTGTATAAGTCAGCTTCCATTAGCGGCCCCCGTATGCCTCTTTCCTTAGCAGCCTGCATGCCTGGGCGATGCTCATTCTTATCATCTGCGATGACTCCATACACAATATTGGCAAACCCCCTCTCCTCAAGCAAAGGAAGTAAATGGTCAAACAGGCTGCTTTTACAGAAATAGCAGCGATTTTTGTTATTCTCCGCATACCCTGGAATAGCAAGCTCTGAGGTCGATATAACCTCATGACGTACGCCGATAAGCTCAGCTAGCAACTCTGCTTCCTTTAACTCGCTTGTTGGATACGTCTCAGAATCAGCTGTTACAGCCAGAACATGCTGTGCGCCTAACGTTTCCACAGCAGCCTTCAGCAAGAACGTACTGTCCACTCCTCCCGAGAAAGCAACGACGACTGACCCCAACTCACGAAGGATTTCTTGTAGGGCAACATACTTATCAGTAGTCAATCTCCAGTCCCCTCTCTATATCGTCATGCTGCCGAAGCCGCCGTCCACACGAACGAGCGTTCCAGTAACAAAGCCTGATGCTTTGTCCGACGCAAGCCATACAGCCGCTCCTTGTAACTCCTCCGGCATTCCGAACCGATTCATTGGAGTATGCCTCATAATGGAGGCGACACGATCCTCGCTCAGTATTTTCCGATTCTGTTCTGCTGGAAAAAATCCAGGAATAATCGCGTTCACACGTATACCTTGTTCTGCGAACTCACGCGCGAGAAATTGCGTAACGCTGTTTAATCCCGCTTTAGACACCGAGTAAGTGAAAACTTTGGATAATGGTGTTGTCGACGAAACGGATGAAATATTAATAATACTCCCTCTCCGTCCTTGCTCAATCATACGTTTGGCGAAAATTTGACAAATGAGGACGACCCCCTTCAAATTCACGTCCATAATGTCGTCCCACTCATCCATTTCAAGATCGAAAAATGGAGTAGGACTGTTCTTACCCGGGGCGTTTAACAATATGTCGCAGCCTCCCGTCCATGCTTCGATCTCCGAAGACAATTGGCGAAGCGATTCCTTCGAGCCAACATCGGCTTGAAAAGCTTGTGCACTTCCACCAGCACCAATTATGTTTTCAGCCACCGATTTAGCTTTGTCGTAATTCCTTCCAACGATTGCGACATGGGCTCCATGTGCGGCCAAACCTGCTGCCATCGAAGAACCAAGCACGCCGTTACCTCCTACCACAACCGCGGTCTTCCCTGTCAAATCAAACAAATTAACCATTTCCTTTCTCCTCTCTACTATTAGAATAAGTTACCGTCCTCATCGAAAGTCAGTTCGTATAGATCCTGAATTACTTCCATTTTGGGATGACGCCGCACTTCGTCCAACAACGCTTCGGATACATCGATCACACCAAGCTCCAGCGTATTTTTGATCCGAACCATTCTGACTTGTTCAAAATGCAAAATATTGCAAGTCTTTATGGACGCCTGAATGGTCTCCCTGTCATTGGGCAGTGTCGTGGCTATCTTCGTCGGTGCTACAACAGTGGAAGTTAAGCCATTCGCATACGTTTTCTCGCGATCCATTTTGTCTATCAGCCGTTGTGTCGTAAAATCTGCAGTTCCAACGCCGTTAGCATTTCCTTCGCTCTGATGGGTCAGATCTAATACCGCCATTTTGTTCACATCAGGCCCGCCATGAGCATAAGGCGTTGGATACCGTCCTGTAATGTTAGGATCCATACCGTCGCCGCTAATGTTTTTCCCGATTTGATCAATAATGAGGACATCAAGTTGGTCAAAGTACAACTTTGGCAGCAGCGCTTTTGCCTTAACTAGCAGCGCAGGCTCATTTTCTAAAATTTCTTCCGGTGTCATCGTTTCAATGAGTGCCACTTTATCAAAAGCATTTTCGACCGAAGCTACTCCAAACAACAGAGGTTTATGCTCCATAATCATCTTGGCCATTGCTGGCACGTTTTCTGCCATATATTTAAATCCTAGCTGATGACAAGCTTCTGCACCTTTTTGCTTGCCCAGCCCAATACTAATCATTTTCATCATGCCGCTCTCAACCTCACCTCTGAAAGCGGTATGAGGCTTGATTCGGTTAATAACAACCATCCCGTCTGCGGCAGCAGCGAATTGATCGACATATACGGGCAATCCATTAGGAAGCTCCCCAATTTGAACTACCTCCATCGATGACTTGATTTCACAGCCTATCGTTTCCTTTGTAATACCAAGATGTGCCAGTACTTCACGTTGCCCTTCCGCAGTTGCTCCACCATGACTTCCCATGCTAGGTACGATAAACGGTCTAGCCCCAGCGTCTTGGAGAAACTTCACAGTAACAGCCGTAATCTCCACGAGCCTGTCAAGTCCCCTGCTCCCAACCGCGATCGCTATTTCCATTCCAGGCTTTACTTTTCCCGCTATGGCCTCACGTTGTAGCTTTGGAAGAAGGTCGCTTGCTAAATCATCGATTCTAGTTTCATCAAAATTCACTTTAACCTTCGCCATCTTTGGTATTGGAATATCTTTCACCAGATCCTGTAAAATCCCCATTACTAATCATCGCTCCTTTTCTATTCGCTTTATCCAAACCCTTCATATTGACGACTGCTCTTTATTCCATAATAATTAATTTGTTTACTAAACAAATTAATTATAGTAATAATGTAACAACCCTCAAATACCTTGTCAATTCTAACTTTTCCCTAGTCGCAGGCTATGCAAGCTACATGTTATAATAATCAAAGACTTAATTTAATGTCCGGATCTGGAGGATTAAGTAATGATGGTTACAGGTGATGCATCCTATATTAAAAGAATGAATCGATCTTTAATTTTGAAACATATTTTACAAAAAGGTATGCTCTCTCGCGCAGATCTAGCTAAAGCAACCGCTTTGACGCGGGCAACAATATCTGCCCAGGTTGTCGATCTGCTTGATGAAGAACTGGTCGTAGAGAAAGATATGGAATATAACCTTGTTGGACGGAAGCCTATTATGCTCTCTATAAATGCTGATTCGGGTTATGCACTTGGCATCGATCTGGAATTTGGACGGGTATCGTTCGCAGTTGCCAACCTTAAAGGCTCAATCGTCTCAACAGAGACGATTGAATTGAAAACGACATCATATACGGACATCTTAAACCTGCTCCTTACATCAATTAGATCATACCAAGAACGATATGAATCTTGCAGATATGGCATTATTGGAATCGTTATCGGAATTCATGGACTCGTATCGACAGAGGAAGTTATTCACTACATACCCTCGTTCGATTGGCATGACGTTTCTTTAAAAACTGACCTGGAGATGGCGCTGAAAGTTAAAGTACATTTAGAGAACAATGCTAATCTTAGTGCATTCGCTGAGCGAACTTTTTACCATCATGAATCAGAAAATTTGTTATGCATTACTTTATATTCCGGCATTGGTCTTGGCATGATGATTAACCATGCGTTCTTCCGCGGACAAGATGGTTTTGCCGGCGAGATAGGACATATGATCTTGGTTCCTGATGGTATACTCTGTAATTGTGGTAATAAAGGATGCTGGGAGAAATACGCTTCCGAAGCAAGTGTATTTAAACAATTGAGTACGGTTAAGCACATCTCCTCCATTACATATGAACAAATACATCATTGGCTTAAGGAAGGTGACCCTGAAGTCCATGAAGCAATGAAAACATATTTTTACTACTTGTCCATCGGATTAAATAACATTATCAACATCTACAACCCCGAGGTCATTGTATTGGATAGCGAATTGTTGCGCCTTTATCCGAATTCATTGGACACGATAGGTAAGCACCTGCATTCTAGAATCAGCAATTACCATGAAATGAAAATATCTTCATTGGGTAAACAATCTTGTGTCCTTGGCGCATGTGCCCTTGGTATCCAGAAATTCCTTCAAGTATCCACTTTAAATTTAAACAGAGAATAAATTGTTTAGATTGAAAAACAAAATAAGCACCATTTTTTAAGCCTTTTCTTCAGAACTGTTTCCGTCTTATCAAACCAAATGAGTCATCCCTATCGGTCTTCAAGGATGATTCTCTCTACTTCCAAAAGAATAAGCACAACTGATCATAGTACTATAAAGAAAATGAGCCTCATGGGATAGCACCCATGTGACTCATTTTCTTTTTAAAATCATCACTTATGTGATTTCCATAAATCTTAATATACAGGATCATCTTTTCGCCTTATAAAACTCATGATACAGCTTCATCAACGCCCTTTTCTCAATCCGCGACACATAGCTCCGCGAGATCCCGAGCTCCTTCGCAATCTCCCGTTGCGTCCGCTCATCCCCGCCATGCTCTAACCCAAAGCGTCCAATCACAACTTCCTTCTCACGGTCATCCAATATATCAAGATTTTTATAAATCTTGCTCTTCTCGATTTTCAATTGCACCTTATCGACGATATTATCGGCCTCCGTGCCGAGAATACCGATAAGCGTAATCTCATTGCCTTCCTTGTCCGTCCCAATCGGGTCATGCAGCGATACGTCTTTCCGAGTCTTCTTCAAAGAGCGAAGATGCATAAGTATTTCGTTCTCAATACAGCGTGCAGCGAATGTCGCGAGCTTCGTGCCTTTGCCCGTCTGGAAGCTCTCAATTGCCTTAATAAGTCCAATCGTACCGATCGAGATTAAGTCTTCCAGGTCCTCGCCGGTATTGTCGAATTTCTTGACGTTGTGAACACGAACCAATGTAATTTTGCATATCTGTTTGCCCAATCCACATGTGCAGAGTGCTATCTAGTCCAAGCCACCCTCTGTAGATTTTGCATCACAGACTCGAACTTCAACTCGATTCTCTGCTTGACCACCAACTGCCACTCGACTACTGGTTGATACCCTCTTAGTCTGGTAAAATGAAATAAAATCCATTATGAGGAGGATGTACCCAAATGTCTGATCGCAATGATCTTGATGAGCGTCGACGAAATAAGCTAAAGGTTCTTCGATTCGACAAGACCGACAACCACCTCGTCGAGAGTGATAAGCCTAAGGAAACCTTCGATGATGTTGGGGGCCTTGAAGAGGTCAAAAAGAAGATTCGACTAAACTTCATCCTGCCTCTACTACAACCGGAGATGTTTGCTGCATATGGTCGAGAAGCAGGTGGAAGTCTACTTCTGTACGGGCCTTCAGGCTGCGGAAAAACATTCCTCGCTCGCGCCGTTGCTGGAGAAATCAATGCGAACTTCATGCATATTGAGCTACAAGCGATTCTATCTATGTATGTTGGGCAAAGTGAGCATAATCTTCATGACCTATTCGAGAAGGCTCGTGAAAATAAGCCCTGCGTCATCTTCATAGATGAACTGGATGCGCTGGGTGGCAGTCGCAACCAAATGAATCAACATCATGATCGAATGCTCGTTAATCAGCTGTTACTTGAGCTAGATGGACTCCAAAACTTCAATGACCAAGTATTCGTCATTGCTGCAACCAATACACCTTGGTATTTGGACTCCGCACTACGTAGACCTGGCCGGTTCAATCACCTTATCTTCGTACCACCGCCAGAAGAAGAGGAACGCACGACGATTCTCGGACTGAAGCTTGCTGGCAAACCTACTGATAAGTTGGATCTCACTAAAATCGCGAAGGAGACCAAATCATTCTCTGGTGCGGACTTGGAGCAAATTGTGAAGGATTCCGTGGAACTCGCAGTAGAACGTATGATGAAGAGCGGAGTGATTGAACCAATTACGCAGGATGACCTGAAAAAAGCGAGTAAGAGCCGCAAAGCAACGACGTTGGACTGGTTCTCCACTGCTAAGAACTATGCCACCTTCAGTGATGTGAATCAGGACTATCAGAACGTC
The DNA here is from genome assembly GCF_059686975.1 of Paenibacillus xinjiangensis. NCBI lineage: Bacteria > Bacillati > Bacillota > Bacilli > Caryophanales > Paenibacillaceae > Paenibacillus > Paenibacillus xinjiangensis. Next base: position 75,077 of record NZ_JCAALS010000024.1, read on the forward strand.
CTCGAATATATGAAAGCAAACGGGTTGAAATAATACAATGACTACACAATTGGACTCCATTGGCATACGTTACAATAAAATCAATCAGTTGATCAATTGGAATAGGCTTAAAGAAGCCGCGGAAGAAGCACAAAACCTAATTCGAGAAACACCCGAGGATGCTGATGCCTATGCCATGCTTGCACATGTATACCTACAAATGGAGAAATACGACGAGGTTCATCATTGGTCTGAAGAAGCTTTACGAAGAGATCCAGAGAATCGTATTGCTTGGTTTAATAGAACAGTTGCCTATTATGATACAAAGCAGTGGAAAGAACTACAATCTGTACTTTTTGAAGCGCAGCGGATTGATCCCTATGAAGATCACTATTTTTACATACAAGCTAATGTCAATCATTTGAAAGGTCATCATGAAGAGGCTAACAAACACATTCGCCAAGCCTTGGAGATCGATCCAGACAATCCACTGTATATCGCTGTATTAAGTTATAACGAAGCATTGCTTCGCAACTTAAGTGAATCTCGAAATCTAGAACGACAAGCACTTCGCTTAGAAGTCGAGTCTGAGCAAGTATTCCTCTATCTATCTTGGGCAGCATCACAGCGTGGTGAGTACGATCAGCATCTAATGCTACTCGGCAATGCGATTCGTCTCAATCCTAATAATCAACAAATTCGAGATGAATATTTGGAAGCTCTCCAGCAGAGCTACAAACTCTACCGAATGATTTTAGCTCCAACGAAGCTATTAAAAAAGTTAAAGCCTTGGCAAATACTTGTTAGTTGGATGCTAGCGTGGGTCCTCTTCAAGCCGCTAATTATTGTCTTTATCATCATTTATATCGCAACCCATTGGTTGACCAAACTACTTGTACATGTAAAAGTTTTTGGTTGGACATTCAAGAAGTAACTAGATGACTTTCTCATCATCGCATATGATAACGTAAGCCTCTATCCCCAGCTCTCCTATACAAAAAAAGTCTGCCGATATGTGATAGCATGCTTCAGCGCATCTATCTAATATCGGGCTGACTTCTCTTTATCATTAACGAATAGTCCACATCCAGCGCTCCATCCGCTCTAACACCACGGTCAGGTTAGTTAGCGATGCCGCGTAGGAGCAGCGGATAAAGTCTTCGCCACCTGCACCGAACACGAGTCCAGAGACACTATAAGTCAATGTCTGAAGACGTGCATGTATAAAGTATAGTGTTGTTATTCCCACTAATAGTAATCCAATCATAAAACCACTACATTTGAATCATTAGTATTACGCACTCCACATGACTAGTGTGCTGTAACAAAATCAAAACAAAAAAACGGCATTTCTGCCGTTTGTGTTTAAAGTGTTGATGGATACTAGCGGGAGCGAACCGCTGACCTCTTGCATGCCATGCAAGCGCTATCTCAGTTGAGCTAAGCCCCCCGTGTCATTTCGCCTTACTTCGTCTTACTTTTAGGGTAGTGTAACCAACCAGCTCGTGCTCCCGTATGTGGATATTACACTACCCCAATTTATCTAGCATTTACACGCATCAACTCATTAAGGCTCAATCGATTCGGCTACCTTCATGGCCTCATCGCCCGAAATCGGACCGGACACGCCATACTGAATGCCGTCAACCACCCAGAACAGCTCCGTGAACTCGGCTTGCTCGAAAATAAAGCCGTCCGCTCCGCTCACTTTGGTCTGTGTGAACAGGTCCGTCGGGAACGCCGCCGGCATGCGGCTCGCGCTGAACGTCACCGTCTTATCACCCGAACCGTATGTGAAGTTCAAATCTCTGAGCGGTTGGTCCTTCATTCCCACCCCGACGATCTCAGCCAGCTTGAAGCCTTCCGGGGCGACTTGAGGAACATGCACACCGGAACCGAAAGCTGTTTTCGCTGCCTCCGAATTTCCGAATGGAGTTGTAATCAATTGGGACAACTCCGAACCTGTGGCTCCACCGTTTCCGGGCAGCACGGTTCCCGACGAATTATCCGTTGGCGGCGGTACTGCGGCGGGCTCTTGCAGCATCGGCAATCCCGTCACTATGACGACTGCCGCGACTAGCGCTGCCGCTCCTGCAAGCCAGGCTTTCGGAAGAACGAATCGGCGGCGGCTTCTCTGTTCCGCGGCGGCTTGCTTCCTGATCTTCTGTTTCACGCTATCGCTCAATTCCATTTTAGGGAACAACATATCATCCGACTCCTTTTGCAAATGTTGCCGTAAATTACGCTCCATGTCCGTCATCGGTTATCTCCTTTTTGCGCATTTCCCGAGCCAACGCCTCCCGCGCCCGGTGCAGTCTGTTTCTCACGGTACCCTCGGGCGACGACGTCGCTTTCGCAATTTCCCGTGTGTCCAAGTCCAGATAATAATATAAATACAAAGCCTCCTGATACGGCAGAGGCAGACGCAGCATATGCCGCAAAATCTCGCTTTTCTGCAATCTTTTAAGCGCTTCTTCTTCCACGTCGAATATCCGTCCCCGCTCCATCCCGCTGGGATCGGTCGGCTGTTCCGTAAACATCCGCACGCCCATCTTGTCCCGGCAAACGTTGATGGCGATCGTCGTCAACCAGGTTTTAACCGCGCTATCTCCACGAAACGAATTCCAGTTGCGATAAGCGCGAAGGAATACCTCCTGACTGATATCCTCGGCAAAATGCCGATCGCCGGTATAAAAATAAGCGGTGCGCATGACCGTCGAGCCATAGCTTTCCATCAGTTGCTCTAGAGCTTGAGAAGGATCTTTCGGGAAATTTTCCTTGTTATTCGAGCCGGCCGGCTTCACTGAATTATCACCTCCACCTTATTAGACGGCCTGAGTGCATTTTTCGCTGCACTGCGCTTTAAATCTGACAGTCCATTAAAGATTTTGTGAATTTGAGCTTAAGTCCCCATACTCCTTCTAGCATGAATTTCATACGATGAAAAGCCACATGAACAGTATGCTGTCAATGCAGCTTTTACTTCCAATATACTGCCACGTACTTCACTTGTGTGGAGTGCTTAAACAATAAAAACCAAACGGTAGTGTTCCGTTTGGTTCTTGAATGGATATAACATCGGGAAATCGCTACCATAACTTTATCGTTATTAACGACAAGACTAAATTAAAAGTTTGAATTTCGCTCTTTCCTATCGCTTCGCCTTATAAAACTCATGATACAGCTTCATAAGCGCCCGCTTCTCGATCCGCGACACATAGCTCCGCGAGATCCCAAGCTCCTTCGCAATCTCCCGTTGCGTCCGCTCATCCCCCGCCATGCTCCAACCCAAACCTTCCGATTACAACTTCCTTCTCGCGGTCATCCAATATATCAAGATTTTTATAAATCTTGCTCTTCTCGATTTTCAATTGCACCTTGTCGACGATATCATCAGCCTCCGTACCGAGAATATCGATCAGCGTAATTTCGTTGCCTTCCTTGTCCGTCCCAATCGGGTCATGCAGCGATACGTCTTTCCGGGTCTTCTTCAAAGACCTCAAGTGCATAAGTATTTCGTTCTCGATACAGCGAGCCGCGAACGTCGCGAGCTTCGTGCCTTTGCCGGTCTGGAAGCTCTCAATTGCCTTGATCAGGCCAATTGTCCCGATCGAGATCAAGTCCTCCAGATCCTCGCCGGTATTTTCGAATTTCTTGACGTTGTGGGCGGTTCGGCCCACAATGAAAGCAATTTGTTCGTATTTCATCCCATGTAAGTAGAGTAATATGGTTTGATATCTTTCAAACATTCGCTTATTCTTGGTTATTCTCATGGCTGCTTTTATGGCTTGGATCTCCGGATTTTGATCGTCCTGGAGTGTGTTGTTCATCATAATCCCTCCTAAGGGTCATCGACTGCTCTCCCTTAAGAGTTATAAAATTATTTCTAAAAACCTTTAGTACCGTCTATATACTTCAAGAAATAATATTTAGAGGCATTGGCACCAAAAATTGCCGTATGCTCCTCCTGCGACAAGCTGTAGGGAAGCGCCTTTTGCAAGGCTTCATAAACCTCGCCATAGCTGCACGTCATAAAGCATACCGGCCAATCGCTGCCGAACAGAACTCGATCCGCACCAAAAACCGCAAGTACATGCTGCACATAGGCAGCTAAGTCCTCCCAAACCCAAGATTGTTGGTCTGCTTCCGTGACTAAACCGGACAGCTTACACATCACATTAGGATAGGCGGCTAGTTCGGCCATTTGTCCCTTCCAGGGCTCTAAGACATACTCCGCGATGAAAGGTTTAGCCGCATGATCGATTACCGCTTTAAACGTCGGGAATGTCTGCAGCACCTTCAGGATATGCGGGAGATGGCGAGGTCTTAACTGTAAGTCAATCGGGAACTCATCTCGGACTACGATCTCCAGATTCTTCATGACTTGCGGGCGAAGTATCCATGGATCCGGCAAATCCTGCAACATCGGACGGAATCCGACAAAGCCCTCATGCTTGCGGAATTCCGCATACGACTCGGCAAACCCAGGTGAATCCAAATCTAGCCATCCTACTACGCCAGCGATACTATCATATTTACATATAGCGAAAGCATGAATACTGTTTCTTCAAGCGTAGGGGCAGCTTGCACGACAATTGAGCGATCGAAGCCGTAGCTAGTCAAGGTTGCATTCAACTGCTCCGGCATATAATCGGCATAAAGAATCCCTTGCGTTGGAGTCAGCCATCCATAATCCTTACGTTCCGTTTTCCAGTAGTGCTGATGCGCATCGATTCTCATTTTTTACCCCAACAGGATATCGGTATAATAATAGTAAGGTCCCGGTGATGCGGTTTTCTCCACGGCAACCGGCAGGACGTACACGAGTGGAGAAACACCTTCACTGACAACTTCTACTTCCAGGTTATGAGTCCCGGCTGCTAATGTTAATTCTATCCGCTGCTCCTGCGGGGCACGATGATAGGCTGGCATGAACTCCAGCGTTTCTTCGCAGTCGATGACAACCCGTCCGTTCAACTTCAGCTTAACGGGAACGTTCGCCGCAGCAATGAGTCGAAGCTTGCGCTCAACTGGGTTGAAGAGCGTTGTTTGTGCGCGGTACACACCGTCAATCCTCCCTGACGCTTCAACGCCAAGTGCCTCTTTCCAATCCAGTCGATTCCCAGAGGTATCTACTTCTTTTCCCTCGTCCCCTTCCGGTCCCCAGACAAGCCATTTCGATGCATGAACTAAAGTGAATGGTATGTTCTGAACAACCCATACCGTATGGTCATGGATCCGGGTCCAACTGAATGTGAGTTCGTAGCTTGCAGCGACTTCAATCGATGCTTTAATTACTACATCCCATCGGAAAGATTCGCCTGGCTCGAGATTAACCTCAACTGCACTCGGCCCCTCCCAATCAGCTGGTAGCGCCACTGCAAGGCTTCCCTCTACCCGGGTTTGCGAACGATTCGTGAATGTTAGTGGCAGTCGCTTCTTTTGAGCTGCTCTAATCGCCGGGCCTTCTGAACCATAATCGATCTCCAGTTCGGCATCCGGACAGCCTTTGCTTCCCTGCGGCAGCAGATACCGATTGCTTGTTACTTTTCGTCCCCATAGCTCCCTTACCCCATCATTGGGTTGATCCCCAGTCTCAGCCCTCTCAAATCTTGTCGGCAGATCGGGATGCACCAGAATACCCGTATCCCATGCGGCAAGAATTTGTTTGCCCATACGGATCGTCCGACGGGTCAGTTCATCCAAATTCGTTGGTGCTGGGAAGCCTTTGATCGGAGGGCTTACCACGATCCGGTCGCCAACCGGTTTCACCCATTTCTCAGGCAGTCCTTCCGGTCCTAACAGCATACCGAGTATCGCGCCCAGCGTCGCCGCCGTACAATCCGTATCATAGCCGCAGTTGACCGCTTTCAAAATCGCATCCTCAAAATCTTGCCCATACAGCCATCCAAGAATCGTAAACGCAATGTTTTGCGGAGCGTCGGTAAAATTGTCATTGCCATGATGCTGCAGAATGAGCTCTCGCGTTTCTATCCAGTTCTTTCCTTCCTGATGCCAGCGAAGCAAGTCCCTCAATGCTTTGGCTGTTCGGCTTTCTTCCGGAATATAGTTCATACCGATGGCAATCAACTGGTCGCGATCCTTCTCGAAGAAAATGGCGCTCTCCAATGCCGCAAAAAACATTTCACCATACACACCTTCACCGCCGGAATGGTCGACAATAGCATCTTGATAGGCATAATGGGCCGCTGTTTCCGGCGATCCAGGTGCCGCCATTGCCCATATTTCGGATCGGATAGGCGATCCCATACAATCATTGAACGGATTGTTGAACCAGCCTGCAACCGGCGGGAGAAGACCTCTTCGCATATTCGTCAGGGCGTAGCCGTATTCATCATACGGGAAAAAGACATGCTCCAACCACTCCTGCCCCAGCTCTTTTGCCGTCAATCCCGGGCCATACTGCTCTAAAGCATGCAGCCATACCAGCTGTAGATCCAGATCATCGTTCTCCAGAGGTCCGTCCGGCAAACTTCCATAATAGGTTAGTTCCAGCAATTCCTTCTTTCCTTCATCCGGCGCCCCGAGAGTCCCCCCTATATTCTTGCCAAGCCATCCCCCGTAAACGATCCGATAATAATCCTGTTCATTTAAAATACTAGTACCCATGTGTTAACCTCCGTCATTTGTTATAATGGTAATGATTTCATTATAGGAAGCGCTCTCTTCCAGAGCCATGGATCAGGTATTGTTTACAGATTAAAATAAATGGGAGGATGCCATGTTCTACTCGCTGTCCCGATTGTCCAAGCTGGATGTTAAATGGGCAAATCTTTTCAATGCCAATAATCCCAATTTCTTCAGTCAGCATCACAATCCCTATTATGAACTGATCGTTATTGCCGATGGAACTGTACATCTGCAGGTCAACGGAAAACAATTGACGTTGCAGACCGGCGAGTCACTACTTATGATGCCCTGGGATCAGCATACAGGTTGGAATTCACAAGAACCTCAAGGCCAGTTTTTTTGGGTACAATTTTCCAGTGATCCGGGTCTGAATGAATTTGCCTTGGATCGGGCATCCGAACTAAATATTGTCCATGCCGAGCGTACGGAACTTAGAACAGCCCAGATCCTTCATGAAGATCTTCTTATCATTCCCCGCCAGTTCAAGACCAGCAAGCGTTACAAGTTGCTGGGCTTGTTCGACGAACTTATAGAAGAGTTAAAGCATCCGACGGGTTATTTTCGCTTTCATGCTACGCTGCTGCTTGCCCAAATGTTCAGGGTTCTGGCGAATGATTGCCTCGAGCAAAATCATCTCGACACGTCAGTGCCCGTTTCCTATATTACTTTCCGCAGGCTTGTCGATCATTTGAACAATTTCTATGAGTCTGATATTACGAAAGCAACCCTGGAGCGAGTATTGGATCGAAAATATGAATATCTATGCCAGGTATTTAAAAAATACGCCAACACCAATATTCACCATTATATTCATCAGCTTAGAGTCCAACGAGCCAAACACCTACTACTCCATACAACCAATAGTGTCAAAGAAATTGCGGAGGAGGTCGGTTATCCAGATCCCTTTTACTTCAGCCGGATGTTTAAAAAGATGGAAGGCATGGCTCCGCAGCATTACCGCAATAATAGGTAAAACCCGTAAGCCTAGAGGGAGACCGCTGAAGAACTCTCATGTTTTTAAAAATTTCAAAATTTACTAAACAAAAAGACGACTCATTTCCATTTTTTTAATGGAAGGAGCCGTCTTTTTTCTAATCTCATACACGTCTTTTTGCTAGATTTTAATTATTCATTTTCATTATTCGCATCAAATTAATGTGAATATTGCCAGTCCTCCTTGATTCTCCATGCCGATTAGACCCGAGGATGCCGCTACATCGTACCCGTACCTATGTTTTAATTCACTGTTTTTGCCTCTATTTTGTAGCACTGCATCGACTTTTCTCTAAAGTCATGACATTCAGTAGCCTTTTGGTTTCTGTTCTTTTCTTTTTTTCCTGTCCGCATTTTTCTGACCGCCATATGTCCGGCCTTGCAGACATGCATGCTCGGATCTGCCCTCAAGCCTGAAACCCACCTCATCCGGTGTTACTTCCGTTCTTCCATGATGTAACGTGATCGTCTCCATCATAATACTATGATCGCTGAAAATTAAGTTTAATTTTTGTTTAATGAATAACAAGAACATGCTACGATACGTATATGAATTCTGAACGAAGAGGGGCACATTCATGCCTATACGCAAGGAGGTCACATTAAAGACGATCGCCAAGGAGCTGGGACTAACCGTACAGACGGTCAATAAGGCTTTAAAAGGAAAGCCGGGCATGTCTGAGACTACCCGGCAGCTTATTATCGAAACTTCGGAAAAGCTGGGCTACTTCACGAAAGACCAGATTCGCAGCCTAAGGGCTGAACGCATTGTCTCTTATCCGATGGAACGCATGCGATTCTTACTTATACAAACCGAACAATCGGTTGGCTACAACCGACTGTTACTCGAAGGCTTGCACGAACGCTTCGCTTCCTTCGGCCATCATATTGAAACCTGTATGCTTCCAGGCGCTATCAGAGAAACGGAGATTCACGACTGGATTGAAGTGAAGGGACTCGAGTTTGCCGATGGCTTATTCATCGCTCCCAGTATCGTCCCCAAACCTTGGGAGCCTGCACTTCTTCGACTATCCATTCCTAGGATACTGCTTAGCTATCCCCCGCTAGGGACTAGAGTGGACAGTGTCATCTGGGACATCTACGAAGCAACCTATCAAGCAGTCGCCTATCTGCAATCCATCGGTCATCAACGTATAATGTATGTGGGTGATACACATTCCCAAAGAGGGTATATTTTACGCTGGCAGGCCTTCCTTCACGCCATGAATGAATTCCATACGGAGGTTGACCCGATTATCCATTCGACCAGCGAGCGGAGCACCCATCCCCAGTGGCTGGAGGAGCTTAGTGATAGGCTTGTTCACTATGCTCCCACAGCTATCATCTGCGGAGTCGACGGAGAGGTTGCCTCCGTATACCAACTCTGCACCAAGCTTCAACTGAGCATTCCTCAAGATATTTCCATAATAGGTATCATGAACGAACAACAGGAGCTGCTGCCGTTATTTACCCGTCCTCTGCTGTCCATCCGGGAAACAGGATACCGGGCAGCCCATCGGATGTTATGGCGTATCGCTAATCCTACCCTCCCCAATGAGCACATCCGTATTCAAGGCGAATTATTCATTGGGAGCACTACGGCTGCTCATCAGCTAAAATGATTCCTTTTCGATAGTCCATAGACATTACTAGGAGATAGGTTACCTCTTATTTCGTTACTTCCACTGTAATCTTATCACTCGAGGTAACGCCACCCGCATTGACCCATTCACTATGGTACTCATGCACACCAATCTCTCTGCCAGCAATCGTCGTCACGGCGCTTTGAGCACTTGGAGAAGCTGCATTCAAGCTCTTCGTTTCGATCAGAATGCCATTTTCGTATAGGCGATATTCGGAAGCGTTGGTGCCCCACCACATGTTCATTGTTACCTTGTAGTTTCCATCTCCATCCCAATTATCTTGAGATAGTACCGGTTTACCTGGTAATGCGTCCGTAATTTGGACCACAAGTGGGTCGCTGGTTGTCGTTCCGAAGGAATTAATAAGTTCACATGTATAGGTGTAGGTGCCGTTCGCTTTGCCTTTCACATCCACTTTAGCCACTTGTGCTGCCGGGGACGCGTCTGTCAAAGTATTCGTACTAATAAGTACGCCATTTTCATACAACTTGAACACGGAGCCGTTATTTCCCCACCACATGTTCATCGTGACTGTATAGTTACCATCTTTTAATCCAGTTGCCTGACCGCTATTATCTGACAACACTGGTTTACCTGGTGCCCCAACCGATAACGGCTTCACAACGTTGAATGTTTGTGTCGATTGCACCAAATTGCCCGCTGCATCCATTACACGATATTGCACCGTATGTGCACCTAAGGCCAGACTACCTGCGGCGATGGTTTGCCCGCTGCTAATCTCGGCGCCATCCAAAATCAACGTCTGTGTTGCCACACCTGAGAGAGCATCTGTACTGTTCAAATCAAATCTCAGCGTATCCGCATCTGTCACGTCCGCAACTGCGTGACCGGACTGCGTTAATATAGCCTCCGGCACTGTTTTATCCAATTTCACTTGCAACGATTTTGCCGCTTCCACATTCCCTGCGGCATCTGTAGAGAAATAACCGATCGTACTCGTTCCTTCGTTTTGAATAACAATTGGTGCCATGTAAGCAGCAACAGTCCCACCATTGATACTGTATTCGGTCCCCACCGCACCCGCTGATTCATCCACAGCCGTCAAGGTAACCGTCACATCTTCATTAAACCAGCCCTCGCCATTCGGAGCACCAGACAACTCCGCCGTCGTCACAGGTGCCACGGTGTTAGTCCATCGCGCAAACAACACAACGTCTCCCGTGATGCTGGCCGATACGAAGTCGAACTCCGTTGTATAGCTTGCATCCGTGTACCATCCGCCAAAGCTGAAGCTCTCTCTTGTCGGATCGGACGGCTTCATCGCCTTATCTCCGTAGCTTACCGTTTGGCTGTCAACCGTCGAGCCTCCATAAGTCTCAAATCTGACAGTGGGATTCGAGGCATTCCTTTCAATGTTGAATGAAACCGTCTGAATGCTCCCTGAATTGCCTTCATGATCTATGGATCTATAGCTGATATGGTAGAGGCCATCCTGCTCAAACGTGATCGGCCCCGTGTATGCCAGCCACGTATTCCCACTATCCAGACTATATTCGGACTGTGTAACCCCCTGTGATTGCGGTGCAGACAATGTAACCGTTACCGGATTTTTGTATCGCCCATTTGGTCCATCCGGCTGTGAAGGAGATAAATCCGCTGTGACAAGCGCAATGACATCCACAATCGTCATGGAGTAAGGCTTCAATTGGATCTCTCCGGTGAAAATAGAAGCTGGCGTCTCCGGTAACGGATTAACTTGTGGCGCGTCCAACCAACTCGCATTCGGGTTCGTCAGAAATTCGGGTAAAGGATTGGAGCCCCCATATACCCAATTTGTCTTGAGTTCCCATCCGGGTATGGAAACATTGACAGGGTTCATGGTCCGATTGGCAAAAACGACCTTCTTAATCCCGTTGGCATCACCAAATCCCCATGCACCAACATCCGCAATGTCATAATAAACATCCGTTGCTATGAACCGCAGCTTTTCATTTTGAACATTGCCTTGTGCAAGATTGAGCTTGTAATAGCTGCTATTAGAGTCAAGCAGACCTCCCAAAGCTTTAAATACATAATAATTCGGTAATTCAACGAGTTCTCCAGCCGCGGTTTGCTGTACGATGCCAAACCCTTGGCGATCTACCATCGAATGTACGTCCGAAATCGTCACTGCACCCGACTCGATCATTTGCAGCACCCGTTCCATATTGTGCATCGCAAATGCCGGGGTTTTCATAAATTGCTTGCGTGCCTTTTCGTTAGGGTCTGTCTCTCCAAATAGGACGGTTGGAAGAGAAGACCATTCAGTAACCCATATTTCCTTGTCTGGGAATTGGTTTTTCTGAATCAACAGACCTTCCAATGCACTTTGATTATACGTATATAAGTATCTCATCATTTTGCTGTTCGTTAGATCAAATAAATTTGGAATGGGTGAATACACATGGACGATGACGGCGTCGTAGAAACTGTTGTCCGCCATTAGTGTTTGATTCCATAGAGCAACGCGCCCCCCTTGAGTAGCTCCCCAATCCACATTGGGGTCTGGCAGATTATTGGGGTCAGCCGCTATTCGGTCTTCCAAATCTTTGGCCACAGCCACAATCCCGATTTTAATGGTAGGATCTATGCTTTTGATTCCTTGATAGATCAATTGGCATTTGGCAATATATTCAGAGACTGACGGGAAGCTTGCATCAAACAAGATGGAATATAGCTCGTTCCCCATTTCCACATAGATGGGTTGTGTCGTTTGCTGCTTCATCTGTTGAACTTGGGCCAGAATGTCTTCCACGGACTGGGAGATTACATTCAATACAAATACGTAGGGAACCTCCAGCGTATTGGCGAGATGGTAGGAGTCTGCAAGGTATAATCCCGGATAACCGGGCTGCAGATTCACACTCTCTACCACCCCAACGGTTCGATTCCCGTAGAATTGCTGATACCGTGGATCTTTTGAATTCATGACCGTGCCTTCGTTGTACAAGTAGTAATTTGCAGCCGTTCCATCGGGTCCACGAACATTTTGAAGCTTGAGGTCCATGCCCAGATGATCAAAGCTTTCCAACTGAAAATCAGGTACTCTTCCAACCTTAACCAGTTGTTCGTTATGTGCTCCTAAGAAATGGGATGGCAGGCCTTGTGGAGTCGGATCAATCTCAAATTCGGCCATCGATATGGTTGGTTCCGGCACAGGATTCACAACGACTTGCGTCGAAGCCGAGAATCCGCCGTCTACGGTAGTAATGGTGATTACCGCCGTTCCTGCAGACAAGGCTTTAATGGCTCTGGAAGTACTGGAGCCTCCTACCAAACTTACCACGGAAGGATCACTGGAAGTCCATGTAGTCAACGGATTATCTACATCCACCGGACTGATCGAAGCCGTAAGTTCCTCTGCCTCCCCAACGTAGAGTGATGCGACCAATTTGTTGAGGGTAACACCTGTAGGCCGGACATATACGACGATATCGCTCTTGTCCTGAAAGGAAGCGTCATACGTTGCAGCAGTAACGACTGTCTGACCTTTCGCTATGGCTGTAACCACACCCGTCTCGTCTACAGTCGCCACCTGAGTATCGCTTGATGTCCACACCACATTTTCCCCTGTCGTATTGGTCAGTTGCAGCGGCTCACTATTTCCACTTGCGATCGCAGTAAGTTTGGTGCCCAGGACAAAGGGTGAGCTTTCATGGTTCCATATTTGTATATGATCTATAGTCGCCTTTACATTGTACGTCGTCAACTGCACCTTGCCGGATACATAGGAAACATTAGAAATGGCTCCCGCATACGTATAATCAAGGTCGGTTGCGCTTTTCACATAAACCTGAACCCAATTATCCAGGGCGACCAATTTAATATCGTAATCCGTCCCTGTGTTAAAAGTCATTGCATACATCGACTGCTCCGTGCCGCCTGCTTTGACGTAACTTAATCCGGTGCTTCTGATCAGCAAACGTGTATAATCCGCTTCGCTGACATACCTAAACTTTATAGAAATAAAATTGCCCGTCAGGTTTTCGCCCCGATTAAACCTCATAGAAATCGTCTGATTCCTCCACGTTGTTTCCGTCCCTTTCAATTCGATCAAAGAGGACTCCGTTGAGGTCGAAGAAAGCCGGGAATTATCAGCCGCCCACGCCCCGTATACAGATTTCCATACACTCATGCCATTGCTGAAATCGTCCTGGAACTGCAATACTCCGGTAGAATTAATCGGATCCTTAACCACGATTTCACCCTTATCCTGATAGAGACCGTCATAGGTTGCTGCGGTAATGACCGCCTGTCCCCGCGCGAGCGCTGTAACAGCTCCCGTCTGATCTACTGTCGCCACCTGGTTGTCGCTTGAACTCCACACTACATTTTTCCCGGTTGTATTCGTCAACTGCAGCGTTTCGCCATGTCCTGTAGTGAAAGCGCTTAACTTTTTACCTAAAATAAATGGTGAACTTTCATGGTTCCATATTTGAATGTCATCTAAAGCGGCCTTTACATTGTAAGTTGTCAGTTGTACCTTGCCGAAATTGTAGGAAGCATTGGAAATCGCTCCCGCAACGGTATACTCAGGATCGGCCGCTCTTTTTACATACACTTGCACCAAATCGTCCAAGGCGACCAATTTGATATCATAATCCGTCCCCGTATTAAATGTCGTTGCATAAAAAGACTGCTCTGCTCCGCCTGCTTGGATATAACTTAATCCGGTACCTCTGATCAGCAAACGTGTATAATCCGCTTCGCTGACATACCTTAATTTGATCGAAATGAAGTTGTCGTTTGAGCTTGTGGCTAGTCGGTTAAATCTCATGGATACCGTCATGTTTCTCCACTTTGTATCGGTCCCTTTCGGCTCAAGCAGAGAGGATGAAGCGGCCGGGGAAATAAGCTGCGAATAATCGATTCCCCATGCTCCGGATACGGCATTCCACAAGCTCATGCCGTTGCTGAAATCGTCCTGGAACTGCAATACCCCTGCAGGATCGACCGGGTCCTTCATATAGATATCAAATCTGGCTTGTTCCAGATTGTCAGCCGTAGCAGCCGTAATAGTTACCAGGCCCCTGCTTACAGCAGTTACCACACCATTTCCATCTACGATTGCCCTCGTCGTGTCACTAGAGGTCCAAACAACCGTTTTTCCGGTTGTATTGATTAGCTGCAAAGCAGATTGACTTCCCAAATTTAATGAAGACAGCACGCTTCCATTCGCCATAAAAGCGGAAGACTGCGTATTCGATACTTTGACATTATCCAACAGTACCTTGTCGTTGGAGGTTTGGAATTTCAGCTTTCCGTTTTGTACGGGCAAGCCTGCAATCGTCCCTGCGCTCGTGTAATTGGATGCCCCTTCCGTTTTGGCATAGATGGTTGCCGTACTTCCTGATAGCATCATCTTTACGTCATAGTTAGTACCCACGGTAAATGTATAACCGGAAAGGTATGACTCCGCAGCTCCATTTAATGTATAGCTTAACCCCGTAGGTCTGATCAACAATCCCAAATTGCTGGTGTTGCTCACATACCTTGTAAAGACTCTTGTAAAACCGCCTCCTGGCGCTGCCACTATTTGGATTCGAAACTCGACAATTTGATCCTGCCAAACGGAATTCGATCCCTTCGGCTCAATTTCGTTCGTGCTGCCCGAGGTTACCCGAAGAGCGCCGTTGTCAACAACCCATGATCCTTTTACTCCCTTCCATAACGACATGCCCTCGCTAAAATCGTCTTGAAATTGCAGTACGCCGGTGTCTCCAGCACCAACAGCCAGACTTTCCGGAACTGGGGATAGCAGCGCAGCTAAAAATATACAAAAAACCACACCCAAGATACCTTTTTTACACATGCTATAAACAGCCTCCCTTATACTTAAACTCAATAATGTAAGCGCTTTATATCTAATGTAAAAAAAAAACAATAAGGTTGTTCCAGTCCGATTTGAACACAGATCAACCTTACTGCCCCCTCCTACAAACTACTTATTCCACAATCTCACATTGAAACTCATTAGCCCCCAAACGAATCGTTCGGTTTTGGAAAGAAATCTCTCTCTCCTCCGTGGTATCATTCCAGAATACGAAGAGTCTTCTCGCATTATGAACGTATTCCGTTTTGATGATTCCCTCGGGCAGCTCCATGTCGGTATCCAGTGAAAAGGTACCGTGATAGAAAAATTCAGAGTAGCGATCGCGTAAGGCAATCAATTCCTTAATATGTCTTGCATAGGCCTCAGCCGCAGTCACTGTTGCCCGACAGCGGTAAATGGCAATATCAAAGCGGTATCCATACACAAAAGCGAAGTGAAGCTGCTGTTTAAAATCGCTTCTCTCATCATGCATGTATCGATTGGACATGATCGTCTCAGGGAACGTTTGCCGGTAAAGCTCAGGGAATGACTCGTCGTCTTTAAAACTCGCGTATTGGCAACTATGATGGAAATCCAGGAGAGGCGCATAACAGTCGACAACGAATTCAGAGCCGAAGGCTTTATCCCCTGTGCATAATTCACGCATTTGCTGCAAATTGCGCCGACGCCAAATCGTCTCGTTATCCCCACGGTTTCCATGATCATGCGATGCATCGAAACAGAGATGAGGGAAATGTCCTGCGATCTGATCGTAGAAAATGGAGTCCGGATTGTAGCTTAGTTTTTGTTGACCGATCTCAATAAGATGCTTATTCCATTCGTCGGTGGCCTGACAGGCAGACACAAAGCTTTTGTAGCCAAAATTGCGCAGCAGCATGCCGTCATTGTTGAATTTATAATGCTCCCTGTACTCCATACCATCAATATTTTTGCGGCAAATCCGGTGCCCGGTTTCCTTGTAATAGTCTGATTTCACATCGATCAGTACACCATTTGTGTAAAGCGCAATACGCCCCCCAAGGCGCTGCACTTCCGCAATCGCTGCTTTAAAACCTTCTTCTCCGCCAAGGGCAGGATCCGGCTCATAGACGGGATACCCGTTATCGAAGCCGCCTTTCCACCAACCGAAGAGCAGAATCATTTCCACCCCGACCGCTTTGCCTTCCTCGTAGACACGCGGTAAATCTTCATACCGGAAGTAAATTTTGCCGAACTGATGCTTCATGATGATCCGCTGCCAACCGGGGAGCTCTTGTACCCATTCAGGTTTCTGCGGTTCACTAAACCAACCGTCCGCCCATTGCCTATAAATGGCCGAGCCTTGCCGCCAATCCCCGGGAACGAAAGCTACGACAGAGGTCGGGGAGGAAACTTCTTCTCGTCCTTGCACCAAAGGGAACTGAGAAACGGCTAGAACGAGACGCGGATCACTATTGCGCGGGCCTATTCCTGCGGCTAACACACACGTAGTGAAGTTGTCATCATGCCGACCTACATAGAGGAAATGCGAACCGCTCTGCACGCCAAACCAAGCCATGCTGCCGAAACTCGGATAGGTCATGTCGAGCCAAATCTCATGGTCATCACTGGACATGTATTCACTGTGAGCTCTGTCAATTGCCGTCCAAGGATCTGCAAGTCGGTGTCCATGCCCCTCACTGCGGTACAGAACGTCGCGAAAGCGCTGTTCATCCGCAACAACGGATACATCTATGAACGGAAGTTTGACCTCATTAACTCGTACCTCGCTTTGATTATTTACCTTGTATGAGAAGTGCAACTGGTCTCCAACCACCAGGACCTGCACCCGAAACAAGACTGGATAGGTATTGCCGTCCTCTGCTTCGAGCTGAATATATTGGATAGCCAATCCACCCTCAATTTCGGTTACAGTCCCGCTCTGAAGACTTGAACGAACAGACATGTCGCGAAACTCGCCGTCATCCAGTTGAATTCTCCAGAAATCCGCTCCTGCACTCTCTTGTAATAGAAGTCCCTCCGCCGACCAACGTACGAACCGTCCCTGCGGATCTACAGCAAACTGTAATTGTCCTGCCTTAATTGAATATGTCATTTTCGCAATCTGTCCTTTCCTTATCTTAAATAAAGGCCGCCGTTTACATCCAGGATAACTCCGGTTATGTACCTAGCTTCGTCGCTAGCTAGGAATATCGCCGCAGCTGCAACATCTTCAAGCTTCCCTAAGCCTAGGGGGACGGATTCCGTTAACTTCTTTAACTTCTCATCCCCATGCGTTCGAAACAATAATTCGGTTTCGATGATGCCCGGAGCGATCGCGTTAACGGTAATGCCGTAAGGCGCGGCCGTGCGAGCGAGCGTTTTCGTGAAGCCCATCTGTCCGCTTTTACTAGCAGCGTAGTGAACATGGCCATACAAAGCACCTTGATGTCCAACGACCGAACTGATGGAAATAATTCTTCCGCTTTTTTGCGGCATCATGATATCCATGGCATACTTCGAGCATAAGAAGGTGCTCGTCAAGTTGTTGTTGATGATTTCATTCCAACTTTGCAGCGACGTTTCACCTATCGTTTCCGCCCTGGAAGTGCCAGCATTGTTGACCAATACATCTAGGCGTCCATACTTCTCTACCGCCATATGAAACAATCTCTGGACATCATCTTCTTGGCTGACATCCGCTTGGATCGCAATGGCATCCCGCCCCATCGCCTTGACTTGCTCAACAAGTTGAAGTGCGCTTTCGGTGATCTCCATAGCGTTAATAATCACATTAGCTCCCGCTTCAGCCATACCTAAGATCATCCCGCGTCCGAGACCTTGCGATGACCCCGTTACCAGGACCACTTTGCCAGATAAATCAAACATAACGATGCTCACCTCGGTTTCTGATATAACTCAAAAGTAGTGCTCGGCAGCCGGCGGTCGAATTTGAATAAGTTGCCCGTTATAATGCCGCAAATCGTGAGGGACGTATGGATACTTTATTGCTGAGTCTTCGTTCAGTTCAATGCCTAACCCCGGTTTATCCGGGATCGTCATGTATCCATCCTCAAAATGCAGCTGTTCGTCCGTGATCTCTTTGCGCCAAGGCACATCGCTTGCCATAATTTCCAGATAAAAAAAGTTAGGCGTGCAGGCGGCCAATTGCAGTGTAGCTGCGTTAGCTATGGGGCCGCTTGGATTATGCGGGGCGAATGGAATATAGTTGGTCTCCGCCATTGCTGCAATTTTGCGGCATTCCATAATGCCGCCGGCATGGCTGATATCCGGCTGCACATAGTCAAGCGCTCTTCGCTTGAACACTTCGCTGAATCCTTGTCGCGTAAACAATCGTTCCCCGCCTGCGATGGCCACTGGAGATTTCCGCCTTACATCTACCATGGCGTCTAAGTTATCTGGTGGAACTGGTTCTTCAAACCACACTGGCTTGAACGCTTCAATCTCCTTAGCGATCTTGATCGCTGTAGGTACATTGAAACGGCCATGCCCTTCAATGAACAGATCCATATCATAACCTACGGCATCTCTCACAACACCAATGCACTCAAGAGCCTTATCCATTTCTTCATTCGAGAGAGTCATGTACGCTTTGCCGAACGGATCCCACTTCAACCCCTTGAATCCGCGCTGCATCGCTTCCTTGGCTTTTACACCAAAATCCTCTACGCAAGTGGCCCCGGCAAACCACCCGTTGGCATACACCTTTACCTTGTCGTGAACCTTTCCTCCAAGCAGCCTGTGAACCGGAACGCCCAGTGATTTACCGTTAATGTCCCACAATGCCATTTCCACTGCACTGAGCGCAGACATCAGAACGGCCCCGCCCCGCCAGTAGGCATCACGATATATATTGTGATAATGTGCTTCGATATCAAGCGGGCTTTTCCCGATTAGGTACCGTTTTATATCTTCTATTGCCCCAGTTACAGCATTCTCTTTATACTCCAGCGTTGCTTCGCCAACCCCTGAAATACCTTCATCTGTGTAAATTTTGACGAATACGAAGTTTGTCCGGTAACAATCGACGACAAACGTATTCACGCCAGTAATTTTCATCTCCACACCCCTAAGAAACATGTCATATTTATTTTTAGTTTAAAATCATCACGAGATTCTTTGGATCTCGTGATGGTTTGCATTCACTCTATTTCTTGTTTGGATGTTCCTTTTTATAAATTTCTGTAGCTTGTATGCAAAGCGATCTGGGTGGTGCGAAAGATAAGCTTTTCACCGAAGTATAGTTCCGGTATCGTTAATAGCTGCTATCAACCGTTACTTCAGCGGCTTGAAATCCGGCTGCAGATACTTGTTTAAATCCACCGTTTTCGCTTCCACATTGGCAGCCGTCAGTTTATTGAACGCATCTCCCAGCTCTTGCAGTTCCTTCTCAATTTCCGGAAGCTCCTTGCCCTTGATAAACAGCTCCGACATGACGTCATTTACAACGCCCGCTTTTTTGACATCGATTGAGCCCACTTTAAGCGGAGGGTTTAAAACGGAATAATCCAGCAGTGGCGCCATCGGATAATTCGTTGACTTTCCATTGATGACAAAACCTGCTGATCCCTTGCGATCCACTGGTTGAATCGATTTTTCCTGAGCGGCAAGATTTGTAAAGGAACCGAGACCCTTTTTGGCCAGCGTCACAAACATTTCATCGGAGATCATGAATTCCCATACCTTCTTTGCTTCTTCAAGATGCTCCGTTTTTTTGTTGATGCTGAATCCGCCCGCTGTCTCGTAGCCAGGACCACCCAGAACTTCCCCTCCCCAAGTAGGGAAGTCTGCCACGGCCCAGTCGATTTTTGCTGGAAACTGATCGTTGAATACCCCGATATCCCAGGTGGCCGCGGACAGCATGCCGATATTGCCCTCGGAAAACTGGGCGCGGATCATATCGTTGTCATAATTTCCTACGCCTGGAAAGACGCTGCCTTCCTTATTCACATCAATCCACCATTTCACATATTTAGCAAAAGGCAAAAAGTCATATTTTCCAGTTACGGCATTCCAGCCATCCCTGCCATAAATGTCTCCCGAAACAACTGCCGGATAAGTCACATAATACCGCCAGAATGCCGACTGCTTAATCGGCAGACCGAGACCGAACTTCTTGCCGCCTCCACTGGCCGTTATCTGTTTCGCATATTGCTGCATTTCCTGCCAGGTCGTTGGGGGTTTCTCTGGATCAAGTCCGGATGCTTTGAACAAATCCTTATTGTAAACTAATTTAAAAGTGGTGACGTTCTCAAAGACACGGTCCAGTTCACCATTCTTGGAGGTTGGTGGAACTGTAAGAGCGGATTTATCAAAGCGTTTACGAATTTCCGGTGTGATCAAGGGATTCAAATCCAGTGGATAATCCGCATTGGCCAGATCGGGAATATAATAAGCAATATCCGGAAGTTTACCCGCATTCAGTGCAAGCTTCAGCTGCTCGTTATAGTTATCCGAGTAAACCTTATAGTCAATCTGGATATTGTCAGGATTCGTTTCATTGAACTTTTTGATTAAGCCCTCACGAACCTCAAGATCATGCCGTGTGTTGGTCCAAACCTTGATCGTCACTTTTTCCTTAGGCTTTTCTTTCTCTACCGCCGCGGTGCTGCTGGCATCCTTGCCATTGTTTGTACCAGACGAGCACCCGGCAGACAGAGCCAGCATCACGGCAGCTATCGTAATCAAACTGCGGCTTCCCCATTTTTTTCTACTCAATTGCTTCAACCCCTCACCTTGTTTTGAATTACAACCTCATTATAGAAAGGAATCCACCCGCAGTTAACCCCTCAAAACTCGTATTTACTGACAAACCAGCCGCGATTATGGAAGCTTTTCCACATAGGGAAGCAGCAGCTCAAAGCATTTCCCCTGCTCCAGCTTCTTCATCCGCAGGCCATTGGGTTCACCAAAATAGAGCCGGATCCGCTCATGAACATTACGGATGCCAAAGGAGTCCGGATCGGGAACCTGCTCGCTGAGCAGCCGCTGTACCCGCTCCTCGTCCAGAACTTGTCCATCATCAAAGACACCAATGCAAAAAGCATCCTCTGCAGCACGCCAGCCTTCAACCTTGATAAGACTTCCACCCGCCTGGCGGCTCATTCCGTACATGATGGCGTTCTCCACCAGCGGCTGAAGCGCGATTTTCACAATCTCCTGCTGCATGAATTCCTCAGGGATCTGGATGGCAATCGTAAACCGCCCCTTGTAGCGGATTTGCTGCATGCCAATATAATTATTCAAGTGCCTTAGCTCCTGCTCAACGGTCACGACATCGATCTGATCCAAGCCTCCTCGAAGAAAGCCGCTTAAATATTCAATCATGCTGGTGAGCTCCCGATCCTTGTGCTCCAGCGCTTTCCACTGGATGGTATCCAGGCTGTTGTAGAGAAAATGCGGGTTAATCTGATACTGCAACAGCCTCAGTCGGTACTCCTTCTTCAGCACCTGCTCCTGGCCGATTTCCATTAACAGTTCACGAATCCCGTCATAGAGGACGCCAATTTCATCCGCCCGCACCAAAGGCGGGATGTGCAGGTTGGCCCCCTCGCTTTTCTTCCGGACAACTAGTAGGGCCAGCCGTTCAATCGGACGGGAGAAATTCCGTGCCAGCCGGATGGAGAGCAGCGTCATACCCAACAGCAGTAGCCCCACCAGGCCGATAGTCCATTGATACACCTTGTAGAGCGGCAGCAGCACCTGATGACGCGGCACAATGCTGAGAAGCATCCATTCCGCCCCAATCGTCCGTATGGAATAATAGCTGTCCCCTTCTGTAAAGCTGTATTCCGGCTTGTAGAGACTCTTCTCTTCAGGAAGACGAAGGATTCTCGACTGGAGCTCCGAATTCTCCTCTGTTCCCGGAGAACGGATTAATCTTTCATTCCCGGCATCGACAATCAGATACTGGCTTTGACCTAGATGCTGCGGCTCCTCCAGCATCGCGCTCATAGAGCTGTACGGGATGGTAATCAGCAGACAACCGTGCAATTGCTGAGCGGCAACGCTTCCTAAAGGAACGATCCAGGTGAATTCACCCGTTGTTTTATCGTCAGACAGCCAGTAAACGCGTTCAAGCGTTCGTTTGTCCAGAGAAAAGCTTTCAATACGAGCGGGATCATTTTTCACAGGAAGGCCGTAGCTGGAAAGATAGTGATTTCGGGGTAAGAGAAAGGAAACGCGAAAGTCGGCGTTAATATACTTAATATTGCTCAGATACTGAGATAGCCGGTTGGCCACCTCAACCTGTCTGAGAATAGGAGCTTGCGGATTTGCAAAAGCCTGCATCAGCTCATCATCCTGAAGAAGCAGCCCCTCTGCTGTTTTAAATTCCTGGTACAGCTGTCCCAGAGGGGCAGCTGTGCGAGACAGGATCAAATCCGCGCTTTCTTCCAATTGCCGGGTAAATAAATTGGAGGTCACGAGGATATTAACAAGGCCGACAGCCAGTAGTGGAAGGAGCGCCAATGCGAGCATAAGCAAGAACAGCTTTTGGTGAAAACGGCGGAAGGGAGGGCGGCGCTGCTTCATACAAGAGCCCCCCGATATTCCGAAGGTGTCATACCATATTCCTTTTTGAACAACTTCACAAAATGCTCTACCTTGTTGTACCCGACTTTATAGGACACCTCATAAACCTTAAGCGTGGGTTCCTTCAGCAGCCTGATTGCTGCGCCCATGCGGGCCCGAAGCAGGTGAGCACGGAAGGTGACTCCCGTTTGCTGCTTGAACAGCTCACTCAAGTAAACGGGGGAAAGGCCTAAATCCTCGGCAATGGTGGTCAGCTGGAGATCCTGTTCGTATTCCCTGCCAATCCGCTCCAGAGCAAGACGAATCAACCGATGAATTCCTTTACCATGCCGCTGACGGAGTAAATGATGGATCTCGTGGGTAAAGAAATACAGAAGTTCCTTGATTTTCGTATGACCGGAGATGCGCATCCTTAAGTCATCTGTATTCGGCAGGAGTCCTTCACCATCAACCTGGGCATGCTCCCGTATCGTGGACAGCCATTCAAAGCACCAGCGCTTCGCCGCATTCAGCTCCCATTCCATAAAGGCAGGAGCCAATTGGTTTAGCCACTCGATCACTCGGTCTGTATCTCCCTGCAGCATCCACCCAATGAGCTCCGCCATAGGCTTCGTCCATTGAACATAGGCCATTTCGTCACGGGACGGCAAAAGAAAGCGAACCGGCTCCTCCGGATTCGCTCCCATATATTCCATCATTTTCTCCGTTTCCCAAAACAATCTAGACAGTTGGAGCGGACTTTGTCCAGACTCTGAAATCATAATGTGTACTTTCTTTTTGGTGAATCGGTCTATAGAGTCGTATAATCGCCGGGCAAAGACGAGGAGCTCCTCTTGGGAGGTGATGCCTCCCGTAACCAGCAGCCATTTACCGAAGGAAAGGCGAATCGGGCAAATAGCATCGTATTCGGCTATAAGCTCGAACATGACATTCTGCACGGCAAACTGGTCAGTCTTAGCAGACTCCATATGACCGTGTTGATCAGCCCTATCCAACGTAATCAGGTGCAGTCTCAACTCGCCATCTAGCAGCCATTTCAGCCCTACCTGAACACACTCCTCTTTCCACTCATAGCCAGGTTGATCTCCTAATATGAGCTCCTGAATATACTGGGAGCGGATGGATTCCTCATAATATCGATTGCGGTGGTCACGTTTTCTTAGCACCTTAAGCTGCTCCAGCCTATCCACCTGCTTAAGAAGAACCTGCAGTAATTCTTCAGGCTTCGTCGGCTTGAGTAGATAATCCGTTACACCCAACTGGAGTGCTCTGTGGGCATATTCGAATTCACTGTAAGCACTGAGAATGATAAACTGGGTATTCGGCCGATATGCCTCAGCCCGGGCTATCATCTCTAATCCTGTCATATCCGGCATTCTGATGTCGGATATGACAATATCCGGAGATACAGTCCGGATTTGTTCCAGGGCGCTCTCTCCATCCTCTGCTACACTGGCAACCACGAGATCGTATTCTTCCCAAGGAATAATTGTGACTAGTCTTTCCCGAATAAAATGCTCATCATCCACAATCAACACTTTATACATGCTGCATCCTCCGATCTGTTAACCCTTCACAGCACCTTGCGCAAGTCCACCTACAATTTGCCGGTTTAATACAATAAATACGACGAGTACGGGAATTACAGAAATCATCGAGCCCGCCAGCAACAAGTTCCAGGCCGCTGCTCCAGAACCCATATTCCGCAGTTCAACCACACCTACAGTCAGTGTTTTGGTATCCGGATTACCGATACTCATGACTAAAGGGAAAATATAAGTGTTCCATTCCGCAATAAATTCCAACAGGAAAAAAGTAGCGGTAATCGGAGCCATCAACGGCAGTGTCAGTCGGTAAAAACGCTTGAAATAGGATGCCCCATCAACAATTGCCGCCTCATCCATCTCCTTGCCGAGCGATTTAACGAAGCCTTCGTACAAGAAAACACTAGCCCCCAAACCATACAAGGCAGCAAGAGGGATCGTAAAAATACTGTTCGTCAATCCCCAATCCACAGCGAGCTTGAACTTGGGAAACAAGGTCATCGGACCCAGGCTGACGAACATCACCCCGATAATCAACAGAGAGAGCAGTCGTTTGCCAGGAAATTTGGTTCTTGCAAAAACATACCCAGACATCGCCCCCATAAACACACTCAGCCCAGAGCTGACCGTAGCAAAAATCACCGAGTTATAGAAATACAGGGAGAAATTCAGCTCTTCCCATACCTCCGAATAGTTGGAGAATATCCACTTCCGGGGTAGCAAGCCGCCACCTGTAATCAGTTCCTGATTGGATTTGAAGGAATAAAACAAGACGTAAAGCACCGGAATCAATGTTAGGAAGGCGACGACAGATAAAATTACATACTTTAACCACTTTAACAGATGTTTCACCTTACTGTCCTCCTTAATTATGATAATCCATTTTCTTAGTCAACTTGAAGTAGCCTATCGATATCACGACCAGGATAAGTGCCGTAAACACCGCCACCGTTGCCCCGTAGCCATAATTGGTGCCTGCATCTCCTCCGAAAAACTGATGAAAAATATACAAGAAGGTCAGCTCGGTAGCATAGTTCGGTCCACCATCAGTAAGGACGAGAAAGGGGCCCATCGACTTGAGTGTCCCTAGAATAGACAGGAACAAAATCATCTGCAGAATCCGCCCCATCATTGGAAGGGAGATATAACGCACCCTGGTCCACCCCGTAGCTCCGTCGATATCAGCGCTTTCATAGACATCCTTCGGAATGCTGGTCAGACCTACAAGAAAAAGCAGCATATTGATCCCGAAATTCTGCCAGGCGTCTAAAACCATCCCGCTAACAAGAGCTGTCCACCCGCCTGACAGGAAGGCAATGGGTTGATCGATCAGGTTTAAGGCGAGCAGCAGCTGATTAAGCCCCCCGTTGTACGGGTTCAGCAGGATATAAACCACCAAGGCCATCGTTGAGGCCGGCAGAATGTAAGGCATAACAAACATGGCCCGAAACACATTTTTTCCTTTCATTTGCGAACTGAGTAACAGAGCCAGCATAAAGGCAAGAGGAATCTCAAGGATGATTTTCAGGGAGAAAAGAGCCTGCTTCCAGAGGCTAGACCAGTAAATTTGATCATCCATCAGTCCTCGAAAATTAGCCAGCCCCGTAAACCGCTCCGGCCTAACTCCATCATAGTAATAAAAAACGTATTTAACCGCCCAAGCAATCGGGTATAAGGAAAAAATAACAAAGCAGCAAACAGGAATCAGCAGCATGAGGTACGCGGCGCCATAATTTCTCCAAAAGAGTCGAAAGGGGTTTAGGGCTCTCACACTCACAGCCGGAGTGATGTCAGACTTTACGGATAAATCAGTCATCCCTTCCGTCCTCCTTTATTCCATCTGCTGGCAGAAGGCCTCGTAGCCCCAACGAGGAAATCCAATGCTTCACGCTAGTATTCATGGGTATTGCCCCCTTCTTTGTATTGGTAACGCTATTATAGCACCACCCTTTTCGACTATCCCCCCCTTAAACTTTATATATACTGCACATAACAGGAGAAATTCTAGCCCGAGATTCATGCCCCTGCCAAATAACCCCACAAAGCGGAGTCTTTGCGTGGAAATGCGGGTAAGAGAAATCACCAGACATCCTTCTTGGTTGCCTGGTGATTTGTTAGGTTAAATGAATAAATGAAAAGCACAGCAGTCGCCTTTGTAGAGTAAGCGTCAAATAGCCCACACCTTGTCATCAAGATGAGGGCTAAGATATAAGCTGGATTAAGACTTAAACACGCGGCAAGTCAGCGGTAGTGATGTCGACCATGGCAATAGTTTGTCTAGCGCTTCTGGATCTTTTGGATCGAGTAGTTGCGGAAGCTGCTCGAATAGATACACCAGATATTTAAACGGATTCAGCCCGTTTTCTTTGGCTGTTTCCATTACACTATAGATGATGCTGCTCGCCTTTGCACCGCGAGGCGTATTGGCGAAAGGCCAGTTCTTTCTTCCAATGACAAACGGCTTAATCGCTCTTTCACTGCGATTGTTGTCGATCTCTAGCCGCCCATCCTCTAAGAATGCCGTCAGCTTGTCCCATTGGTTCAAGCTGTAGCCGATAGCTTCTCCAAGTTTACTCTTCGGCAATGTACGAGACCGTACTTGACGCAGCCATGCGAAATAAGCATCCAGAACAGGAAGACTTTTTTCCTGACGGATGGTGTAACGATCTTCTGGTGTCTTGTCTTTCAACTCGCGCTCAATGGTAAAGAGTTGATTGCAGAATTGCAAGCCCTACTGAGCAACCGTTTCTGTTTTATCTTGGGAGGCTGGTAATGCTTTTAGTGCCTCATCAAACTTGCGCCTCGCATGCGCCCAGCATCCCACCAGCTTGGCGTTTTGCACCTTGTGGTAGCCAGGATAACCGTCCACATGAAGGTAACCACGGAATCCCTTCAAAAAATTCCGTGGATGCTCGCCGCCACGTGTTGGCCGGTAGTCATACAGGACGATGGGTGGACCCATACGACCCGTTCGATACAGCCACAGATACGATTGCGATTCTGCCGACTTCTCCGGTTCGCGAAGCACTTGAAGGGTAGTCTCATCGGCATGTAGGATGTCCTGAATGAGCAGGTGTTCTCGCATACGGTCCGTTAGCAGCGATAGCCATTGATCCGCGCCGTACATCATCCAGTTGGCTAGCGTCTGCCGAGAGATCGTTAGACCCAAACGGGCAAATTGTTGCTCCTGCCGATACAGCGGCTGGCTGTCTACATATTTTTGACTCATGACATGCGCCATGATCGATGGGGAAGCCAAACTTCCCGGATAAATGGGCTTTGGCATAGGAGCCGTTACGATCGGCGTACGAATTTCCTCACGCTCACAGTGACGACAGGAATAGACAAGGCGCACATGCCGCGTCACCTTCACTTCCGCAGGAATGACCGCAATTTCATTTCGCGTCTCGGTGCTCATCTCATGAAGCGCACCTCCGCAGCAGGCGCAGACTTGCTCCTCCTCAGGCAACGTATACGTGATGGTCTCTACAGGGAATTGATCCAGCTTAGCCTCGCGGTTGCCGCTAGACTTTTTGCGGCTGTAAGTGACCGTTTCGACGTCCGGCTCCTGGGTGGCGGGTGTCGCCAGCACCTCAGCTTCATTAAACAGATTGAGTTCAATCTGATCAGGATACGTTTTCTCGCTCGAGGCGCCGAATCGCTTCTGCTGCGCAAGACGGAACTGCTCTTCGTACCATTTGAGCTTGGCCGACAGTTCTGCAATTTGTGCGTCTTGTTTAGCTGTTTTCTGTTCCAGTTCTTCTATTGTAAGGGGTTGATTTTCTGTTTGGTTTTCCATACCTTAAATGATTCGCAATGTAAGCAGAATATCCTACTTCGAGCTATGTCGAAATGGCGAACATTTTCGTTAAATGACCGTATTTGCGACGACTTGCAGGTGTGCTTGGCGCTGGCTGAGGGCAAGCCCATCGAGCAACCAACGAAGCTCACGGGAAGAGACGGTAACGGTGCCCTCATTCTCCTTTGGCCACTCAAAATGGCCTCGTTCAAGGCGACGATAGAACAGCCAAAAGCGTTGTGCTCCCAGTACAGGATTTTAAGCTTATTGCGCTCACGATTGCAGAACACAAACAAGCACGGAGAGAACGGATCGAGTCCAAAACCTGCTTGAACAAGTGCGGCTAACCCATCGATTGACTTGCGAAGATCCGTTGATCTACAAGCGAGATACACGCGCTGGACGCTTGGCAAAGTTAACATGGCGCCTCAAGTGCGAGCACGATTTTCGGAGTAAGTGAGGATCGAAGCCGGTTCGAAGCTCGATACTGGCTTGTCCGATACGTACAATCAGAGAAGACGAAAGGGTGCTAGTATCTTTATTTTCGGCCAACGTAAGTGGCACAAAACGAGGAGAAGGAGATGGTGCAGCCGGGGAAGAAACAGCTTTCGTTTTGCGAAGCCAGTATTTCAGTTGTTCTTTTGTGAAGGAATTGGCATTACACCAAGCAGCCATTGTGAGACCGCTGGATCTGTAATTTGCAACACGTTCTATCCATGCTTGGCGATGTTGTTCTCTCGTGGTCATGAGGCAACCTCCTCGATTGGGTTGCCTTCATTTATTTTCTCATGAATGGATTGGACGTTGAAGGTGGGCTGGGTTTGACGCTTACCAAACAAGTATCTGTAATTGTTTAGCCTGCTGCAGCGCTTGCGCGCAATTATTTGCTCCAAGCTTTATTGCAAGGTATCGTTGAAAGTGATGAAACCTTCTTTCGTGAGTCTATGAAAGGTCGTGAAATTGCATAAAAAAGACTTTAACAAAGTCAAAGCCTGTTCTAAACTATCAATCCCATATCTTAGGGCGGTCTATCCCCATTGTTCTCATATAGTTTAACAACTGACCTGTGTGAACAGCTTCGTGGTAAGCAATGCGTAATAACATATCCCCAAGTGTTTTAATATAACCACCTACATCATAAAGGTCTATTTCTATATTTTCTAAGTCGTTTATACTAATTGTTTTTATGTATTTCAAGAATTCCTCACGATAAGGCAGTGCAAATTCTAGTTCATCATCTACTGATGTAATTTCTTTTGCTTCAAAGGGATTATACAAATTAGATAGCGCTTTACTACCTCTCCCTATAAGAACTTGGTGAAAAAGAAACTCACCTTGTAATAAATGTCTAATCATTTCAGCACAAGTAAGAGCGTCTTCATCAGGTTTCCAATTTAACATTTCTTCAGGTATAGCTTTCCATACTTTTATACTTCTACGTCTAATTTCTTCAAAATTAATAATTATTAAATCAGTTGCATTCATCTAAACTCCACCCCCACTACAAATTGAAGCAATTCCGATCATCTCATTCACGTATTTGAAAACAAGGGTTACCCTTAGGCAGTTTGGTGAACCGCCATCAGGGTAACCCACCGATTATTACTCTACTTGCTCATTACCGCCAACATTCTCAATAGAATCGTTACAGCCTCTGCTCTTGTCGCATGAGCATCGGAATTGAATTGATTTGCGCCTGTACCTTCCATAATGCCAACCTTCTTTATTGCCGCTGCTACGCCTTTCACCCAAGATGGGATGTTCTTGTCGTCTGCGAAGCCGGTTGCAGTATTCACTTCGATTGACAGCTTAAGCGATTTTGCGATTATTGTTGCCATCTCAGCGCGTGTAATTGCAGTATTCGGACGGAAAGTGCCGTCCTCATAGCCTTTAATAATGCCTGTTTGTACCGCTTGCGCAACTGCCTTCCGTGCCCAAGACGGGCACTCCATTGTATCAGTGAACGTTAATGCCGCTCCTTCATCTTGTCGCTTCAGCGCCTTCATCAGCATGACCGCGAATTCCGCGCGAGTAACCGCATGATCGGGCTTAAAAGTCTCATCCGGATAACCTTCGACGATTCCGTCCTTTACCGCTTGAATAATGCCCGCCGCTGCCCAGTGTCCAGAGATATCGTTGAAGCTAACTTTCACTTCAGATGGCTGATCTACTGCAAGTATCGCATATTTCGTAAAATGATCAACCTCTACGCTGATCCGATTGCCTTTTACGATACCACCAACCATTACCCATTTCCTCATCGCTTCGTCAAAGTAGAAAATAGATGGTATTTGACCTTCCTCCAAGCTTGCTGGTTCAAAAACAATGGTCATCTTTACTGGTTTGTTGAAATTTTCCGGGAAATTTTTCAGAATTTCAAAGATCGGGCTGACGAGTACTTCATTATTCAGTAGTAGACTTTGTGTTTCCAATACTTTTTCGATCGTTAGTTTTAAATCTTTTTTTGTTGCGTTAGCCGGAATTTCAATCGTAATCTCATCGTCCAAATGAACCTCGCCAATTTTGCCTGTGGGAAGCGATATTACGCCATCCTTTGAGATCACTTTGCTGTCATTCGGTGGTGTTGGGACACCACCACCACCACTGCTATGGATCGCCGTCCATTTTGCGTACAGAGTCGTGTTCGCAATCACCGTATCCGTGCCATAGTTCCACATGGTAACGTATGTTGCCTCCTTATACCAACCCGCAAAATTGTAGCCGTTTCTCGTCGGATCCGCCGGTGCGGAGATCGTTGCTCCCGAGCTCACGCCGTATCTGCTTGTGACCAAGCTGCCTCCCTGCGTATCGAAGGTTACCGTGTACGTCGCCGCGGCCGTCGTCCATTTCGCGTACAGGGTCGTGTTCGCAATCACCGTATCCGTGCTATAGTTCCACATGGTAACGTATGTTGCTTCCTTATACCAACCCGCAAAAGTGTAGCCGCTTTTCGTCGGATCTGTAGGGGCGGAGATCGTAGCTCCCGAGCTCACGCCGGTGACGTTAGTGACCGCGCTGCCTCCCTGCGAATCGAAGGTTACCGTGTACGTCGCCGGGATCGCCGTCCATTTCGCGTACAACGTTAGGTTCGCCGTCACCGTATCCGTGCCATAGTCCCACAAGGTAACGTATGTTGCTTCCTTATACCAACCCGCAAAAGTGTAGCCGCTCCTCGTCGGATCAGCAGGGGCAGTGATCGTAGCTCCCGAGCTCACGCCGTATCTGCTCGTGACCAAGCTGCCTCCCTGCGAATCGAAGGTTACCGTGTACGTCGCCGCGGCCGCCGTCCATTTCGCGTACAGCGTCGTGTTTGCCGTCACCGTATCCGTGCCGAAGTTCCACGAGGTAACGTAGGTTGCTTCCTTATACCAACCTGCAAAAGTGTAGCCACTTTTCGTCGGATCTGCCGGTGCGGTGATCGTAGCTCCCGAGCTTACGCCGGTGACACTCGCGACAGAGCTACCTCCCTGCGTGTCGAAGGTTACCGTGTACGTCGCCGGGATCGCCGTCCATTTCGCGTACAGCGTTTTGTTCGCAATCACCATGTCGGTGCTAAAATTCCACAGGGTAGCGTAAGTTGCTTCCTTATACCAACCAGCAAAAATGTAGCCGCTCCTCGTCGGATCTGCCGGTGCGGAGATCGTAGCTCCCGAGCTTACGCCGGTGACACTCGCGACAGAGCTGCCTCCCTGCGTGTCGAAGGTTACCGTGTACGTCGCCGGAATCGCCGTCCATTTCGCGTACAGCGTTTTGTTCGCAATCACCATGTCGGTGCTAAAATTCCACAGGGTAGCGTAAGTTGCTTCCTTATACCAACCAGCAAAAATGTAGCGGCTTTTCGTCGGATCTGTAGGGGCGGAGATCATAGCTCCCGAGCTCACGCCGGTGACGTTCGTGACCGCGCTGCCTCCCTGTGTGTCGAAGGTTACCGTGTATGTCTCCAAGACCAATTCAGCCCGCATTACCGTCAACGTGTATGTGTTCTTTGACGTTCCGTCCTCCGCTGTCACGATTATCGTGATCGTGTTTTTGCCGACATCCAGGTTAACCACTCCCGATGCACTGCCGCTTACCACTACCATACCGTTTACCGTTATCGTTGACTTGCTATCTCTCGCCGTCGGCGTAATCGTGATGCTGCTCACACTGTTCGCCACGTCAGCAAAGTATTTCGTATAGTCCGTTGGGTCCTTCTCAGGCACCGTACCGCTCGATATCGTCAAACCGTTCAAAATCGAGTCAATGCTGAGCAAACGCGTCACCGTCAAAGTGTACGTCTTCGTCGTTCCGTCCTGCGCCGTCACCAGTACAGTAATCGTATTACTGCCCACGTTCAGATTAACCGGTGACCGGCTACCACTTGCCACCGCCATCCCGTTCACCTTCACCGTCGCCCTGCTGTCCGCCACTACCGACTCTACCAGGAGGCTGGTCACACCATATAAGTTGCTTAAAGCATAGCTGGTTTTGCCAGGTTCAAAATAAATGTTAAAAGCTCGACCATCATCTAGGAAAAAAGTCAAATTCCTCAAATCCGCATTGCTGTTCGCCGTCCACTTCGCATACAGCGTGATGTCCGAAGTCACCGTATCCGTGCTGAAATTCCACGGGTTGTTCGATGCTTTATACCAACCTGCGAAGGCATAGCCGATTCGTGTTGGAGCTGCAGGGGCGCTGATCGCGGCTCCCGAGCTTACGCCGGTGACACTCGCAACCGCGCTGCCTCCCTGCGTGTCGAAGGTTACTGAGAATGTTACCGGAGAGGCAAAAATCAAAGATGGAACCATTCCCGCTAGCATAAATAATACCGTTAATAAAGAAATACACCTTCTAATCATTGAATCTCTCACTCACCTTTTCTAAAGTACGAATATATCCCGTTATAAAATGACCATACGAATCAATTATAAATCTTTGAAAACATAAAAAGACCTACCCCGCGGGGCAATGTCATTAAGTTAAACTCAGAGACAAGATCGTGAATAGAAAATGAATCCGAAACGGCATAGGAAATAGTCCTATGCCGTTTCGAATTTTATACAAGCAAGAAAAA